>JAUXIP010000213.1 GCA_030620935.1 Deltaproteobacteria bacterium
CCCCGCCTCTTGAGGCGGGCACAAAGCCGATGGGGTTACCAAAGGGGAGAAGCGGCAGCTCACCCCTTTGGTCGACCACGGGGATTCAAATCCCGTGTTCGATAAAAGTTGATTTCTGAATATGCCGAGAGCGAGGACAGAGACCTGTTTCAGACACATTTGAAACCACGCCTTTTCCGTGCGTTTAAGCTAATTAAGAAGGAGGAAGTTGACCTATGCCTTTAGCGGGTATTTCTGTGGTTTTGAGGAGTTTTCGATTTAAAAGGTTATTTAAAATAATTCTTTTCGCCTTTTTTTTAATGCTATTTTTGAGCAGTGCATCAAATTATTTTCTGGCCGTATATGGTTTGACTAAAAGCAACCCCGAATATCTCAAGCACCTCTTATACCTAGAAGGCTATGCAGAATCGAATCCGCCTCCTTTTCCGAAAGATAATAGCACCACATATGAAAGAGAACGTTTGGGTAGAAAACTTATTTATTTTCCTCGACTGTTTGGATCAAGCTGGATTTTGTCCGCTACGTATCACAGCCCGGAATATTCCTGGGGTGACGGTCTTCCGAAGGCTACCGGTCACGGGATGAAAGTGCTTGGCCGCAGGACATCGTCGATCTTGAGTTTAGCCTGATCCGATGTTGATTTTCCGGGATGGACATGCTGCCACGCTTGAAGAGCAAGCGTTCGGACCTATCGCTGAGCCTGACGAAATGAAGCTCGCCCTCGATGACATGATAGCCAAGGTGAAATCGATTCCGGGATACAGAGGACTCTTCAAGAAGGCCAATTCAAGAGAATCCATCTCTGAGGTTTTCACGGGATTAACTCGATGTCGGCGATGGCAGTCGTCGCGTCGTGAATCATGGAAAAGGGGGTCGATATGGTTGGTCTAATGCAAAAGCTCTTGCTTGACATGGTCGAATCGAGAGAGGGAGCGGACGCCCTCTGCGAAGTCCGGCGTCGGGCCCAGGTGCCACAAGACAAGGAGTACCACATCAACGAGGTCTACGACGACGGAGAGTGGCAGTGTCTCTTTGCAGCGTCCTTTGATGTGCTACACCTCACGCAGGAGCAGATGGAAAAGGATTTTGCGGACTTCTTCCTCAAGGATGCCCAGGCCCGGTGGCCTATGTGGTACAAGATGTCCAAGAGCGCGCGCGAGTTCCTCCTTCGTCAGCCGAAGATCCACAACGGATTCGCCACGAGCCAGAACGATCCTGCCTTACGATCGGCCATTGACGACAAGTTCGTGGTTGAAGAGCGCAGTGGAGATCTGGTTATCCACTACAAATCACCCAATCAACTGTGCGGTCTCTACACTGAGCTTGCCCGGTCGATCATCAACTTTTACAGCGATAACGCTGTCGTGGAAGAGGCGCGTTGCGCGAAAAGGGGTGAGCCGGAGTGTGAGATTCACATTCGCTGGCCTTAGGGTTCAAGGGAACGATGGCGTCATTGTCTTCGCAATCTGCAGACAAGCAGCAGCTTCACGATCTCGTCGAAGAGATGGCGGATCAGCTTTGTCCGGCCGTCGATGGAAAGTTTGATTTCTTGGTCAAGGTATCTGCGCACAACGAGGCAATCGACAAGCTGCAGATGCTCGTCAACCTCGTCCTCGATTCGGCGAGGAGGAGCTTGGCTGCGACCACAGCCGCCAAGGAGGAAAGCGATATTGCCAATAAAGCCAAGAGTGAGTTCCTGGCGAACATCAGTCATGAGGTCCGAACACCCCTGAACGGTATCATGGGGTTCGCCGAAGTAATCTTGGAAAGTGACTCGATGGACAGGGTTCATGAGCAGGCGAAAATTATCCTTGACGAATCTAGGCACCTGCTGGCCCTCATCAATTCGGTTTTGGACCACGCCAAGATCGAAGCGGGAAAACTGGAGTTGGAAGAGCGGCCCGTCGATCTAAACCGATTGCTCCAGAGTATCGTTAGCGTTGTTCATCGCCAAACCGAAGAAAGGGGGCTCCGGTTCCACGCCTCGCTTGGAGACAGCGTGCCGCCCTGGGTGATGGGTGATCCCCTGCGGTTACGCCAAATCCTGATGAACCTGATCGGGAACGCCATAAAATTCACCGGACAGGGCTCCGTGACTGTGCGTATCGAAGCCGTCGACACCCATACCGACCAACCCCGATTGGGTTGCTCCGTCACCGATACGGGCGTCGGTATCCCGCCGGAAAAGCAGAAAACCATCTTTGGAAGCTTTATCCAGGCCGACGGAAGCACGACGAGGACATATGGCGGTACCGGTCTAGGCACCACGATCGCCAAGACTCTTGTGGAGCTGATGGGCGGTCAGATCGGCCTGGTAAGCGAGCCCGGCAAGGGTAGCACCTTCTGGTTTGTCATTCCCCTTCAGGTCTGTGATCCTGCCGCCGAGGCGAACAAAGCTGCTCCGACAACGGAAGGGCCTCCGCACGGCGCGCTCGGGAAAAATCGGGTTACCGGCCGCATTCTTCTCGCCGAGGACTACCCTACCAACCAGAAAGTCGTGCGCCTGCACCTCGAGGGTGCCGGACACTCCCTCGATATAGTGGAGAATGGAAAACAAGCGGTAGCGGCCTGCGCGGAGCATGCCTATGACCTTATTCTCATGGACATCCAGATGCCGCAGATGAACGGATATGCCGCGACACGACGGATCAGAGCCGCCAATTCGCCCTGTGCGGATATTCCGATCATCGGTCTGACCGCTAACGCAGACTCTGAAACGCGAACGAACTGCTTGAAGGCGGGCATGAACGACGTGATCAGGAAGCCCTTCCGACGCGACCGACTGCTCTGGGCGGTCGATCACTGGCTAAGTGCATTCTCCTCCGATTCCCATGCGGGGGGATCCGGGCAACTTTCACGGGATGGTGACGGGATCGAATCGACGAAAAGCGTTCCCCTCGAATACACCGATGCCTTGGAGGTGTTTGGCGCTCTGGAAACGATTCAAAAGCTCGCGCGGGATTTCCTTAAGCATGCGGAACAGCAGATCGGAGTCATGCAGGATGCATTGGCAAGGCATGACCTGGAGACGCTAGGGCGAGAGTCCCATAAGATTAAGAGCGGGGCGGGATCTTTGGAAGCCCGTCCTCTTGCCGCCGTGGCGGAGCAGATAGAGCAACTTAGCAAGTCGGGCGAGGCGGATAATATTCCTGATCTTCTTCAAAGGTTCGTTGTGGAATTCGAGCACTTAAAAGAATACGTGCAGCGTCACGATCAACCGAAAATGCAGAGGGGTCAATTATGAAAGTTCTCGTAGTTGATGATGAGTTCGTCGCCCTAACGCGCCTCATGACGATTCTCGACTCTTATGGGAAGTGTGATCCCGCGACCCATGCGAATCAGGGTTTCGAGATGTTTTACGAGGCGATTGCAAAGATGGATCCCTACGACCTGATCACGATAGATATTGAGATGCCTGAAAAGGACGGTATTGAGCTACTTCGAATGATTCGCGAAGAGGAAGTACACGTCAAAGTCAAGCCGACAAAGATCATCATGGTTTCCGCAACGGGCACCTCTGGCAATGTGATGAGATCCATGAGCAGCCGATGCGATGCATTCATCGTCAAGCCCGTAAGGAGGGAGGTTATCTTGGAAAAACTCCAGGCCCTTGGACTTTTGTCCGTACAGAACTACTTGCAACGTTCTATTGTAGACAGGAATAGATCATAATGAGGGTAGTCGCTTTAAACGGACAGAACGCAGGACCGTTGTCCCTTGAACGCCTCTTTAGCTGTCATGGGCTCGCATCAATAAGATCAGGGCCCCCCGTCTGATGGTTCGCTTATTTTGTCCTGATTTTGCGGAGAATATTTTTCAAGGCAATCCGGGCAAAGACTATGGCTAAATGCCGCCTCTGTGTGAGTTTCAATATAGCCTTCTAATTTCTGCCAGGAGTCCTCGTCTGATTTGATCTTGTGGCAATGCTTACAGATTGGTAATAGCCCTTGTAGAGTCGTAACGTGAGCAAGAGCATCCTTTAGCTTTTTCACCCGGTCAGCAAGATTCTCCTGAAGTCGGAGAATCCTCTGCCCTACCCGGATACGTGCGTGCAGTTCTTCGATGTCGAACGGTTTGGTCATGTAGTCGTCAGCGCCGGCATCAAGACCCATGACGATGTCATTCTTTTGGTCTAGAGCAGTCAACAGAATGATGTACTTTCGATCACTCATTTCCTGACTCCGTACTTTTCGGCATATTTCAACGCCGTCCATTCCCGGCATCATCCAATCCAGGATGGCCAGTTTAGGTACGCCTTCGGCCTGCAAAGCCGCCCAGGCTTCGTCGCCGTTACGAGTAGAGACCACCTCGAATTGCAATTTTTTCAACATAATTTCGAGCACGGTACGTGAAGTTATACTATCCTCTGCAATGAGTACTCTCATCTTTGTTCCTTACAATATAAAGGCTAGACCTTTTGGGGAGGTCTTTCCAGACGTTATCTTGTTAATTTTCTTAAACTTTTTTTACAATGGCTCAATTAAAAGGAGACCCTTGTCGAATTCAAGGCTTTTCCCACAGTTTTCAATCTAAAGTGACAGCTGGTGCACAGAAACTAAATATCTCAGTAATCGTTATCGACAATGGACGCCGCAACTTAACGTTTCTCTATTGAAATCGATCTGATTTCGAGAATGGTTAGAGCTCTGAATGAAAATCATTAATTTTAGCGGGATCGGCTTAAAAGTTTTCGTTTTTAGCCGATAACGTAGGGTAGCAGAGTTAAGCTGCATCCGTAGGATTCCGGTATGGTCAACTC
>JAUXIP010000003.1 GCA_030620935.1 Deltaproteobacteria bacterium
GAAGTTCACGACGATACGGGGAAGACAATCTCGCGCCAGGTAGTCGGAGTCGGCGCTTTTCGTCACGCAGAGCAGCGAACCTTTTCTCTCCGCGTCGAGGTTTCCCCTCAAAGATCTGCTGCGATGTAGAATGGCGGACCGGCGGTGCAAATCCTACCTTTGGTAGGACTCTGCTCCTGGGTACCCTGGCACGAGGAATGGTACTTGAGTCCAACTACCGTTTGGAGAGTTCCTCCGTATCGCGCGCTACGAAAGAGGTCTGATAGAGTCTAAACCCTCCCCAACCGAATTCTCCTACCGGTTTTCCGGTCGCAGAGTCGAAAATATCGATCAGCACGAATTTTTCCGGATGACCCGCGAGATAGCGGGAGAAGGTTTCCACGAAATGTTCTTTCGCCCCGTAGTTGGCTTTGTAAAAACCTTCTCCGATGTAAAGTCTATGTGGTCTCTGAGTGCTGTCGAGGCTGACCCAAAACCGTTGGCCGTCCAACTTAATTGAATCCAACCAATGCTTATACTCGTCGGTTTTGGCTTCCCACTTTTCAAACTCCTGTCCGTACACTCCGCCGGCCCAGAGAGGTATTAAGAGGGAGGCGATCAAAACCCTCCTCTTTAGCCTTGCGGAAGACCACCCCATGATGTTTAACGGACCTTAACTTCCACTCTCCGGTTCTTAGCTCTGCCTTCCCTCGTTTTATTGTTGGCGATAGGTTGTGTTTCCCCCAACCCGCGAGTCATAATGCGGCCGGCATCGATGCCCTTTTGGGTGAGATAGTTCATGCCTGACGCGGCGCGCCTCTCGGATAGTCCCTGGTTGTACTTTTCCGTGCCGATCCAGTCGGTGTGTCCTTCAAAATCCACTTTCTTATCCTGGTTCTCACTCAGGAACTGAACCAAGCGATCCAGGATTTTGGTGCCGTCGGGCTTGATAGCTGTCTTGTCGAAGTCAAACAAGACATGGTCCAAAATAAAAGTCCTTTCCACCTTGGGATCAGGAGGAGGAGGTGGTGGTGGCGGCGGCGGTGGAGGTGGAGGTGGTGGTGGTGGCGGCGGTGGCGGTGGTGGTGGAGGAGGAGGAGGTGGTGGTGGCGGCGGCGGTGCAGCCTTAGGTTCCTCAGCGAAAAGGTAAGCGAGCGTGCCACAAAGTAGGGCACCGGAAGCTGCGCCGATACCCACGCCCATGCCTTCACGGTTCTTGTCTCTTGACTTAGAAGCCGCGGCTCCTGCTCCTCCCACAATCCCACCCACGGCAGCGCATGTAGCGGCGGCCTGGGCGGCAAGCTTCTGCCGATAACTCATCTGGGCGCAGCTCGTTAAAAAGAAGAGAGCAACAAGCCATACGAGGCATTTAGGGTTTTTCATCTCTAAGTCCTTTCACGGGAATTTGGCGCCAATCATATCGCAGAGAAAGGGTGACGTGTCAAGACCCAAATGGAGCGTGGAACCAATTGAGGTTACCCTCGCCTAAGCGAAGACAGCAGTGTATGATTAATAGGGTTAGTCAGGCCTCGGCACTTGTCATAAGAGATCAAAAGTTATGGAGGGCGACGATGTCAAAGTTAAAGTGGAGAAGGTCCTATTCTATGTCTGCTTTTGCGATCGGGTTGTTATCGCTGGTTTTCGGCGGATACGGAGGAGAGAAAATAGCCGAGTTTCAAGGAGCCGCCGCCTTCGCTCAACAAACTGAAGCCTATATCACTACGAGTGACGTGAATGTCAGGAGCGGTCCGGGGAGTCGGTATGAAATTGTTGCCAGAATCAAAAAAGGAATTAAGGTTAATGTTGCCGGACGTGAAAGAGATTGGTTGAGGGTTGTCTCGAAGCGTGGCAATCCACCGGGATACATCGATCAAAGATTTGCTCGCCTAGCCGATGGCCAAAGCAATAAGACTTCTTCTTTCGTCCCGGGCGCCTATACGACTTTAGCGGATACCTACTTGAGAAAAGGCCCCGGTTTGCACTATGAGGTTGTTACGAAGATCCCCAAGGGAATTAGAGTGCATGTGGTCGCTGCAGAGGGGGATTGGCTAAGAGTTGAATCCAAACACGGAAAACCGCCCGGCTACATCGAGAGGAGGTACGTCCGATAGTGCCGGGATAGCTGACTCAGCTACAATATTTGTTCTCCTCAGGGGAACCGTTGTAAACGGATAAGGCTCCATGCGAGCAATCCCACGAAACTTAACAGTACCACGATGACGATGATCCCGACCGGGAGCCGATAGCGGTCCGGGTCATATTTTCCGGCTTCACTCTTCTCGTGCGTGCCTTCCCCGGAACGATGGCCCATGGGTCTCGGCCATATCGCCAGGTAGCCGACTGGGTTAAGGCTCACTTTGGCCAGAAACCGTGCGAGATCGAGCGAAAGGGATTCTGAGAAATCAAAAAGCCGACCTAAAGGAAAAGCCGTGAATCGGTGCAGGAACCGTGCAGGCTTGCGGTAGAACCAGTCGAAATCCAGCGTGATGGTCGCTTTACCTCCCACCTTCCCGATCAAAAGCCAGAAGGCCAGGCCGGCGAACAATAATAGCTGGGTAGTTTCCATGAGATGAGAAGGAGTGTAGGGTCGGTAAACAACTGGGAAAGGTAAAACGTCGTAAAGAATCTTGGGGTATACGCCGATCATCACATTAATCCCGCCTGCCAACGCCATCCCGGCATACATGCTCCATGGAACAGGAGCCGGTCCAAGCGATCGCTGCTGGCCGAACCAGGTAAAATACGGCAGCTTCAGTCCTATGCTGAGAAATGTGCCCACGGACGCAAGATGGAGGAGGAGTGCTACTAATTCCTCATGACTGAGTTCGGCTGCGTGAATGACCAAGGACTTGCTCACGAAGCCGCTGAAAAATGGAAAGCCTGAGATGGATAAGGCGCCTATCATGTATAGCAAGAGAGCAAGGGGCATGGCCTGCCTAAGCCCCCCGAGTTTCGTCAGCTTGCTCTGCCCTGTAGCATAGAGAACCGTACCTGCACCCATAAAGAGAAGGCCCTTGTAGAGTATATGGGCGAAGGCATGGGCTGTGGAGCCATTGATGGCGGCTTCTGTTCCCAGTCCTACGCCCGCGACCATATAGCCCACCTGACTGATGATGTGATAGGCGAGGATGCGCCGGATATCGTTTTCTAAGAAGGCAAGCACCACTCCGTAAACCGCCATGAATGTACCCGCCCACATCAAGATCTCCCAACCGGCAAATCCCCGTGCGAGCACATAGACCGCAGCCTTGGTCGTAAAGGCGCTGAGAAAAACGCTCCCTGTCACGGTGGCCTCGGGGTAAGAGTCCGAGAGCCAGGCATGCAGAGGCGGGACGGCGGCATTAAGGGCGAAGCCGAATAGGATCAAGTAAGATCCGAGCCCGCCTTCCAGCCGGTTAAACTCGATCGATCCCGCGCCGGCGGTGTGATACAGAATTCCCGCCAGAAGAACGCTGCCTCCGACTAGATGGACGATGATATAGCGCATGCCCGCCTGGTTTGAGCGTGCGGTGCGACGGGCCCAGATGAGCCACACGGAAGAGATCGCCATGATTTCCCAAAAGACGAAAAGGGTAAAAAAGTCTCCGGCAAAGACGACTCCCAACGCGGAGCCGCCATAAAGCAAAGCGGCTGCCTGCTGGCCTGTGTCTTTCAGATGAAAACTGTAGATCCCTCCTAGGAAGGCAATGATCGTGAAGACGTAGCCGAAGGCTAAACTCAAACGATCTACACGGTAAAGGACCAAATCATAGTTGAGAAAGCGAAACGTCAGCGAGCTGCCTGGTTCCAAATCCAAAAGAAGGCTTAAGGCCAAAACAGGAAACAAAAGAAACAGCAGGCTGCGGGCATGTCGCGGAAAGAAAGGAAGCACGCATGCCCCGAGGATAAGAACTGCAGCCGGCGGAAAACTATTCATCGTGCTCCTTGCGCTCGTAGTAGTCTTCTTCCCGCTGTAGCCAGACGCCTCCTAGAAACTTAGAAATAACGATGATGGCTATGCACCCGAGAAATCCGAAAAGGGCGAAGAACCCATAAAAGTGAAATTGCCAGAAATGACCCTCGCCCTCTCCTCCGAAAAAAAGAAAGTCGGCTAAAACCGAAATGGAGAACGCCAAAAATATGATAAAAAGCGGTCGGAGCTTCATCTCATACCTCCCCCGGTGACGCTTAGGGAGACCTCGTTGGCAAGGTGATAGAAACGGAAGATCCCGTCGGGGAAAAGGCCTAGAAGAAGCGAGAGGGCTGCGGCGAGCATCAGGGGAACTAGCATGAAAGAAGATGCCTCGTTGAAACCGGTGAAGCGATCTGAGCTTCTGAAAAAGGCTCGATTAACGATAGGGAAAAGATAACCTGCATTCAGCAACCCGCTGAGTAGAAGTATGGCAAGGAATAACGGCTGCCCGGTTTCCACCGTGCCCTGTGCCAGAAACCACTTGCTGATGAAACCGGCTATAGGTGGAATGCCGACCAGCCCTAATGAAGCCAACGCAAAGGCTCCCATCGTGAAGGGCATTTGACGTCCGATACCGTCCAGTTCGCTGACGTTTTCCCGGTGAGTCTTGGCATAAATGGCTCCGGCACAGAAAAAGAGGGTGATCTTCATAGCTGCATGGCTCGTGATGTGAAAGAGCCCTCCCAACCATCCGCTGGGCGACATCAGGACCATTCCCAGGACGATATAAGATAGGTGGCCTACCGTGGAGTAGGCGAGGCGGAGCTTTAGGTTGTCCTGCTGCATGGCTAGAAGCGAGGCGAGGACGATGGTGGTTCCGGCGACTACAGCCAGCAGATGGGCCGCCCCCATCTGCTCAAGCAGGGTCGGACCGAAAACGAAACCGATGATCCGCGCAAGACCGAAAACACCCGCTTTGACCACGGCAACGGCATGAAGTAAGGCGCTGACAGGCGTGGGAGCGGCCATGGCCGACGGCAACCATCCATGCAGCGGCATCAAGGCCGATTTGACCCCTAATCCCACGAGGAATAATAAAAATAGCCCCAGAAGTCTTTGGTCCCCTGAAAGCCCGGAGAGAAATCCTCCTGGGGAGAAATCCAACGATCCTGCCATGACATGGGTTAGGGCCACAGCCAACAGCAGCGCTACGCCACCCGTAAGCAAGTAGACCAAGTATTTGCGTCCGGCGGCTATGGCCATAGGAGTTTCTTTGTGAATCACCAGAGGATAGGTGGCTATCGTGAGCAACTCATAGAATATGAGAAAGGTCAGGAGGTTTGCCGAGAAGGCTATGCCCATCGTCGCCGAGAGGCAAACGGCAAAGCTGGCGAAGTATCGAGTTTGTTTGTGTTCCTTGAGGCTTCGCATATAACCCACGGAGTAAAAGGAGGTGAGAATCCAGAGTAGCGAGGCCGACAGGCCAAAGATGATCCCTAAGGGATCCACCCGAAGTGCTAAGGAAATCCCAGGAGACAGAACAAACAAAGTCATTTCAGGATATTGACCGGCCAGGACCGCCGGGAGCATGGAGAGAGTCAAGACAAACTTGATCAGGGCTGCGAGAACCGTCCACGTCTCCCGAAGGTTGGGCCTTTGTCCCGAGAGGACAATAAGAACAGCCGCGAGCGGAGAGATCAAAATTACCGCAAGCGGCTTCAAGGTCAAATAAGTCTCCATCCGGATAGAACTTTCCTTGACTCCAGTTCGTTGCTTTTACAGAGGGGCCACTACCAGTTCCAGGACGTGGGTTACGATCACGGCGTTGAACAGACCCAAAAGAAGAATACCGGCGGCCAACACCAGAATGGGCAACAGCATCTCCGACGGAAGTTCTGAAGCCTTTGATGCGCTATCAGCCGCAGGCGCCGTCGTATAAGCCTTCTCCATGATTCGAAAAAAGTATACCGCGCTGAGAAGACTGCTGGCCAAAATGACGGCGACAAAGACCCAATTCCCTTTGTCAATTCCTCCCAGGATGAGGTACCATTTGCTAAAAAAGCCTGCTGTAGGTGGAATTCCAATCATAGACAAGGCAGCGACCGTGAAAGCGCCCATCGTCCACGGCATTTGTCTGCCCAGTCCGTCAAAGCGAAACGTCTCCGACATGTCCGTCTTATAGCGGATACCGCCCGCGACTAGAAAGAGACACGCCTTCATAAAGGCGTGGTTCAGAATATGGAGCAAAGCGCCGATAAGACCCAAGGGGTTGGCCATGCCGATTCCCAGACCCACGTAGGCGATTTGGCTGACGCTGCTGTAGGCCAGCATGCGTCTTAGGTCCGTCTGGGCCATGGCCATGATCGAACCGACAAGAATTCCAGCTGCAGCGAGCCAGCCGATCACGGAAGTGACCGGAAGGATATCCCGGAGATAAGCGGGCTGGAATACCGTAATCAGCAATCGGATTATGACGTAGGCAGCCACCTTGGTCATGATCGGGGCGATCAACCCGCTCACCGCTGACGGCGCGTAGGTGTAAGCATCGGGCAGCCATAGGTGCAAGGGAAATAGAGCCATCTTGAGACCAAGACCGATAACGATAAAAGTCACTGCAGCAATAATGCTCCGGGACTCATAGAGAGCCGGCAAACGTTGAGCGACATCAGCCATGTTCAGGCTCCCCGTGGAGAAATAGATAAAGCCGACTCCCAGGAGATAGAAACTCCCGCCGATGCTCCCAAGCATAAGGTAACGGAAGGCGGCGACCGGCGCTCTCTCGTCGCCGATTGCCATGAGGGCGTAGGCAGAGAGAGAAGCAATCTCCAAAAAGACGTAGAGGTTAAACAAGTCACCGGTCACGACGATGCCGACCAACCCCGCCAGGAGCAACAAGGCAAGGGCATAAAATGGGACAATTCGCTCCGGAAGCTCTTTGATCACGGACCTGCGCGAAAAGATGATGACGATCAGCCCGATGCCGGTGATCAGCACGGCCATAAACGCGGATAGCGGATCCAAGACGTACTCGATCCCTATCGGCGGCGGCCATCCTCCGAGGTGGTAACGCAACTCGCCTTCGGAGAGGACCGTATGAAGTCCGGCTGTTGCGAAGAAGAAGGACAGAGCCGTCCCCAGTATGGCTGTGATATAGGCAGGCTTCTGCCCCAGAAAAACGTAAAGAGGGATGACCAAAGCGGGCAATAATAGTGAGAGGGGAATGAGGATAGGGAGTTGGCTCACGGCGTTTGTCCCATGCGCTCGAGAATCACCTCCTCGTCCAAACTGCGATAGCGCCGGTAGACCGTGAGCAATATTGCCAGTGCGACGCCCGTTGTCGCTACGCTCACGACGATTGCCGTCAAGATCAGCACGTGAGGCAGCGGATTCATGTATCGCGCCGCGACGGATCCCCATTGGGGATCGATTACCGGCACGGAGCCCCCGAGCTTGGTTGAGCCTTCGATGAAAAAGAGGAAGATCGCCGTTTGGAATATGTTCATCCCGATCAGCTTTTTGATCAGGTTTCGTTTGCCGAGCATTCCGTACAGTCCGATCACTAGAAGCCCGGCGGTCATAAAATAGGTGTAGCGATCTGCAAATATCTCGATCACGAGACCTCTCTCCCTAAAAGATGATCGAATACAGTGACCAGAATGCCCCAGACAGCCAGACCGATACCGATCTCGACAATGAGGATCCCGATAGTTCTCAGCTCGGCACCCGAGATTCCGGGGATCGGGAGATAGGCGTAGTCGAGAAAATTTCCCCCTACGATTAATGGAAGAAAACCGGTCACGGCAAAGATCAACATCCCTCCGGCCCCGAGGGCAACGGCCAACTCAGGCGGAAATCTGCGGTGTTCGTAGGCCTCACCGGCGGTAAGCCGCAGCAGCATCATGCTGGCTGCCAGGACCACGCCTCCTTGAAACCCCCCTCCGGGACCATAGTGGCCGTGCGTGATTACATATAGGGCAAAGAGCTGGATGAAGGGGACCATGAGTCTGGAAACTCCTTCGACGATAGGGTTGTCGTATCGCTCTTTCAGCGGGCGGCTCGGCAGAGTTTTCCCTCCGGGGAGCAGCAAAATAAGCGCCATCCCGGCCGTGAGGATGACCACTGTTTCCCCAAACGTGTCGTAGCCTCGATAGTCGGCCAGGACTGCCGTTACAACGTTCGGTGTTCGGGTATCTTGAACCGACTGTTCTATGTACGTGGGGGATAAATAAACATTGGCAGGAGCCTGAGGGTCCCCATGGCGCGGCAGGTCTCCCTCCGCGTAGACGAGCATGGCAAAGAATAGACCCAAAACGAGCAGATAGAGCGGTTTCAATCTACCGAACTCCTCTCCATGGCAAAAAGGGCGACCACAAAGAGCACGCCGGTGACACCCGCGCCTAGTGCGGCCTCGGTGAAGGCCACGTCCACGGCCCCCATCGATACGAAGAGGAGCGCCATCACAAAACTGTATCCGCTCAAGACGGCTACGGCAGCCAGCAAGTCGCGGATCTTAAGAGCGATCAAAGCCAGAGCGATCAAGATAATGAGCAACCAGAAGTCGATTTGCCAGATCACGGTTGGGGCGGCTCTCCTTTAGCTTTCCAGATTCCCAGGCCGGAGCGGATCGCGGCCCTGGCGATCGCGTGCATGGCCGTCGGGTTGGTCACGGCGACGATCAATAGGATCAGAAGAAGCTTTACACTACTAAGCGACATGCCGTTGTACAGAGCCAATGCGATTAGGATGAGCATGCTCCCCAAGGTCTCCGCTTTGCCGACAGCGTGTGCCCGGCAATAGAAATCAGGGAAACGAATAAGGCCGAGACAACTCACGCCGAGAAAGGCTGCGCCGCCTATCAACAGGAAGACCACCGCACCATTCATAAAGGCTCCTCTTGCCGCCGTTCAAAATACTTCGCCAGCGCCACTATGCCGATAAAATTCAACATCGCATAGGCGAGGGCCAAATCGACAAACATGTCGATTCTCCCGTATAGAAAGCCGATCAACACCAGCATCATAACCGCGTTGGTGCCGATCAGCCCGCTCCCGATAATTCGGTCGAAGACTGTGGGGCCGCTGACGATGCGGTATAAACTGGCGGCGATCAGCAGAGCGATGAAGATAACGATCAATAGGAAAAGGTCGTTCATAAACGCTCTCCGTCCTTGTCATCGACCCAACGAATCTCAGGGGCCGATTCCTCGGTCTCACCGAATATGGCTTCAAGCTTGTTTTGTATCTCGGCCTCCAGAAGACCCTGTGCCGCTTCTGGGACAAGCGCATGCACCAGATATGTGCCGTCTTTAAGATCGACGGTGATCGTGCCGGGGGTCAATGTAATCGAATTGGCCAGGACGATATGTCCGACATCACTCCGTAGCCGGGTCCTGAAGCGTAGCAGTCTAGGGCGGATCGGCATCCTCGGATGCAGGACGAGATAGGCAACCTGAAGATTGGCTTTAATAATATTAAAGATCAACCAGATGACGTAGAAGAAAATACGACGTACCGAAATCAACAGATAGCCTACACCGGCTCTCCGTCTCTTCGTAGCGTCCTCTTCGAAATGAAAGAGGTCTGCCGTTAGAAATGTAACCAATCCCACCGATAGAGCGCCGATTGTCAGGTATTTAATCTCAAGCCTTCCAGAAAGAACAAGCCAGATTACATACAAAAGAAGGCACTGAAGAGCTACGCTGCCGGTCTTGCGGAATATCATGACTTAGGAAACGTCAGAGCTGACTCGATGGATCACAGGATCTTATAGTCAACTGACGCGTTGTTTGCAAGGAATTTAGGGTCCGTATTCTCTGTTGTTTTCCTTGGGTCTCGCCACACTCACGGAGTGCCCAATCCGACTGGCCAGAAGTGTAAGATAAGAGGGATGGATATGGTGGCGATGACAACCTCGAGTGGGAGTCCCATGCGCCAATAATCGCCGAACCGGTAGCCGCCGGGTCCCATCACCAGAGCATTCGACTGATGCCCTATGGGGGTAAGGAAGGCGCATGACGCACCGACCGCAACGGCCATCAAAAAGGGATCGGATGAAGCGCCGAACGAGGTGGCGATGCTGATAGCGATGGGCGCCATCAAGATCGCCGCAGCCGCGTTGTTCACAAGGTCGGACAAAAACATAGTCCCCACTAGCACGATAGCCACCATCAGCGCCGGGGTCATTTGGCCGGAGAAATTGAGAACGCCAGAGGCAATGAGGGCCGCTCCACCTGTGCTTTCCAGTGCCTGCCCAACAGGTATCATGGCTCCGAGGAGAACGATAATAGGCCAGTCTATGCTCTCGTAGGCTTCGCGTAGGGAGAGAAGACCAATGAGCACCATGACGACAGCTGCGCCTACAAAAACAACCTGGACCGGCAACATACCCGTGGCCGCGGCAGCCACAGCGGCGCCGAAAATTCCAACCGCTAGAAGAACTCGGCGTGGATGCCCGAGTCGAAGCCCCCGCTCGGCCAGGGGCAAGCATCCTAAAACAGGGAGCGCCTCTTGCAGCGCTTCTGTTTGCCCCTGCAGAAGCAAGACATCGCCGGCCTTAAATTGGATACTCCTCAGCCGTTCTCTCAACCGCGCGCCCTGGCGGGCTACACCGAGCAGGTTTACTCCATAGCGCCAGCGCAAATTGAAGGTCCAGGCGGTATTGCCTTCAAGCGGCGAGTCGGGCCTGACGACAGCCTCAACCACGCTCACTTCGTCTGATCCCAGGACTTCCTCGTGGAGTTCCTTACTTCCAACCAGCTCCAGATGCGCGGCATCGACCAAAGACTTCAGGGCTTCCGAGTCCGCCTCAACTGTGAGAATATCTCCCGCCTGTAGGATCTCAAATCTCGGCGGTGCGGCTATTCGCCACTCTCCTCGCACCAATCCAACGATAGTAACCTCTGCCTCGGTTGCAGCCTCAAGCTCCCGCAGGGGCCTTCCAACGATGTTAGAATCTTCCGGAACGCGCACCTCGCTTATGTAGTCTTCGATTTGGAAAAGCTCCTCACGCGATACCGGACTTTTTCTCCGCGGGATAAGGCGCCAACCGATCAATGAGATAAAGAGCAGCCCACCTAGGGCGACCCCCAACCCAACGAAGGCGAAATCGAACATACGAAAAGGCTCAGTGGTTGTTTGCGCCCGAAACGTAGAGATAATGATGTTAGGCGGAGTGCCTATCAATGTTGTCATGCCGCCGAGCAATGAACCGAACGCAAGCGGCATAAGGAGCAACGAGGGCGGATGGTTACTACTGCGGGCCATCCGAATGGCAACCGGCATGAGAAGGGCCAAGGCCCCCACATTGTTCATGAAGCCCGAACAAGCCGTTACAAGTCCTGTCAAAGCCGTCACCTGAAGGATAGGTCGATCCCCTAGTCTCGACATCCAACTGGCGATGCTGTCCACGAGCCCGGAGTTCAGTAGGCCGCGACTGGCCACGAGCACGGCCGCCACCGTCACCACTGCTGGATGGCCAAAGCCGGCAAATACTTGATCGCCAGGAACGACGCCGGTACAAGCAACGGCCAATAGAGCTAATAGCGCAACGATATCGTACCGCCATTTCCCCAGAATAAAGAGAACGAGGGTAAGCAAAAGTACGCTAAAGACGATGGTTTGCTCTATGGTCATCGACCACCCCTCATGGCAATTTCATCTCCGTCTTCTGTCAAAGCTGAGAGTGCACGTCAACCATTATTTCCAGCGGGTCACTTAGCGGGGAATTGGACTCTTACCGGAACTAAAACAATCAGAGCATAAAAACGGCCGGACCGTCTCTGAATCATGACGCCTTTCCCAACTCGTGGGACCGATGAGTAGCGCAGAGAACGGCATCCCTCACGGTTCCTTGAAAGTTTCCCTTCTCCAAAGCTTGAAGCCCTGCGAGCGTAGTCCCTCCCGGAGAGGTGACCTCATCCCGCAATTGCGCTAGAGGCTTGCCGCTTTCCATCGCCAGCTTGGCGGCGCCATAAACAGTTTGCATGGCCAGGTCAAGGGCGACCTGCTGGCTGAGCCCTGCCTGCACGGCCCCCTCCACTAAGGACTCCATGAACAGAAATACATAAGCCGGGCCGCTCCCACTGAGGCCGGTGACCGCATCAAGATGACGCTCCTCTACAGGAACAGCGAACCCCACGCTTCCTAAAATCATTCCCACCTGATCCAAATCCTTTTGAGAAGCATGTTTGCCCGGTGCATACGCGGAGGCAGCGGCTCCCACGATGCAGGGGGTGTTGGGCATGACCCGGATCACCCGGGCGCCCCGTTCCAGACGCGCCTCGATTTGGCTCGTGGGAACTCCCGCCGCGATCGAGACCACGATTTTATTCTTGCCGATCTTGTTGGATACTTCGTCCAGCACGATCGGAACAATCTGTGGCTTTACGGCCAGAATGATCATATCGGCAAAATCACATACCTCGCGATTGTCCGCGGTAGCCTTGATCCCCAACTCCCGGGCTAGAAGCTCCCGAGCCTCATCCCGCGGCTCGCTGGCCATCACCTGCTTTTTCTCGACCAGTCCGGCTTGAATGACGCCCCGTATGATCGCCGGACCCATTTTCCCTGCTCCGAGCACTCCGATTTTCTCCTTCAACATCGGTAGACCTCCTCCCTCCAAAGAAAGGGTAAACGCGCGAGTGGATTGTGTTGAGGCAGAATCACATGAACCATGGATAAAGGCAAGCTTACCCACGGATGGTTATGGGTCTTTTATGCTTGTGGCGTCAGGGGTTTTAGCCTGTCCGGGTGGAATTTACCTCTGCCCGGAGTTTGACTTTTAGGCCACTGTCAGGTAGATAATACTTCACTGTCAGGAGATCCAAGCTCATAGTTTTTTCTCTCCTATATCTGCTTAGATCGAATATACGGATTAGATGGAGGTTGGCGGTCGTCGCCACATCATATCGTAAGCCCGGTTTAGTAACGAGTTAACGTCTTAAAGACCAAAATCTACCTATTTTGGAGGACAAATATGAGTAAGCCAGCTACTAAAACTGCAGGCGCCCGAGCGGAACTCGTCGCGGACCTGCGCAGCGCGCTGGAGTGGCTCAAAGCCGAAGGCGATCTCATCGAGACGGATAAAGAAGTCGATCCGGATCTGGAAATAACCGGAATTCAAAAACAAATGGACGGCGGCTGCCCGATTCTTTTCAACAAAGTCAAAGACAAACCGTACCATCGCTGTGTCACGAATTTATTCGGCGACATGAACGTTATCAACAAGATGTTCGGCTGGAAAGACAACACGGACCGCACGCGGAAACTGGCCCATGCCGTTACCCATCCGATTCCGCCGGTCATCATCGACCAGAAGGACGCGCCGGTTCAGGAAGAGGTCTTCGAAAAGCCCAAAGAGGCCAGCGAATTCGTCGTGCCGATCCGGCATACCACCTACGAGCCGGAACTGACCGTTGGATCGGGCAGTCGTTTGATCTCGGGCGAGTATTTCGACGGCGGCACGGACCTGGGCTACAACCGCATGAACTTTCGCTGGGGTAACGTCGGCACATTTCAGATCTCTCCCGGCTCCCATATGTGGCAGGTGGTGACCAAATACTATAAAGCGGACAAGCCGGTTCCGATCACGATGAATTTCGGCGTGCCGCCTTCGTGCACTCTGATGGCGGGTGCCGGCTTCGACTATGTGATTTTGCCCCAGGGCTGCGACGAGGTCGGTATAGCGGGCGCCGTCCAGGGATCGCCGGTGCGTCTGGTCAAGGCGCGGACGGTCGATGCATTGTCGGTTGCCGATGCTGAAGTCGTCCTGGAAGGTTACGTCAATCCCCGCGACCGGCGCTTCGAAACGGCAGAGTCCGAAAAGGCCGGTATCCAGGGCCGCTATCATTTCCACCCGGAATGGGCGGGCTACATGGGCAAGGCCTACAAAGCCCCGACGTTCCATGTCACGGCGGTGACCACGCGCAGGCGCGAGGGCAAGCCGATTATTTTTCCGCTTGGCGTCCACACCCTCGACGACCACAACATCGACACGACCGTGCGCGAGGCGGCGATGTTTGAGCTATGCGAGCGCATGCAGCCCGGCATCATCATGGACGTTAACATTCCTTACTGCATGACGGACTGGGGAGGAGCGGTTATCCAGGTCAAAAAACGCAACAAGATCGAAGAAGGCTGGCAGCGCAACTTTATGGCCGCCATCCTCGCCACCTCGCAGGGCTCGCGGCTCGTATTCGCGGTCAGCGAAGATACCGATCCGTACGATATGGACGACATCATGTGGTGTCTCACGACGCGCGTCAATCCGAAGACCGACATTATCAATCCGCTGCCGGGCGGGCGTGGCCAGACCTTCATGCCGGCCGAACGGATGACCGCCGGCGAGAGGGAATGGACCGCCTCGAACACCATGTTCGAGGGCGGCATGGGCATCGACGCCACCGTTCCCTTCGGTTACGAGAGCGACTTCTTGCGCCCGGTGTACCCGGTCGATAGGGTGGATCTCAAGGAATGGTTCAGCGATAAGGATGTACAGAACGCCAAGTCGCGCATGAAAGGCTGGGTCCATTCGCTAGCTCGAACGGGAAGGTAGCCGCATCGAGTTGATAACCTAAGGACATCAACAAAGAGCAAGGGCAGGGGGTGGGTTCCCTGCCCTTTTTTTTAAAAAGAGATGACTAGCAACAATAAAAGCGAGAGCCTCATGACTCCCTTCCGAGTCCTGGACTTAACCGACGAACTGGGGTTTCTCTGCGGCAAGATCTTGGGTGATCTCGGGGCGGACGTCATAAAAATTGAGAGGCCGGGGGGAGACCCGGCTAGAAACATCGGGCCCTTTTATAAAAACGACGTTCATCCGGAGAAGAGCCTTTACTGGTTCGGTTTCAATAACAACAAGCGAGGAATCACCCTTGGCCTGGAATCTTCCCGAGGCCAGGAAATCTTTCGCCGGCTCGTAGCAAAGGCAGATTTTGTCATCGAATCTTTTCCTCCAAGCTATTTGGATCAAGTCCATTTAGGTCATGCCGTTTTAAGAGAGATTAATTCTCGTCTCATCATTACTTCGATTACTCCTTTCGGTCAGAGCGGCCCTTACAGCCGATTCCGGGCCTCGGACATTGAGATCATGGCTATGAGCGGCTGCATGTCGCTCACAGGGGACCCTGACCGGCCTCCTCTTCGCGTCACTTTCCCTCAGTCTTACCAGTGGGCCGGCTCTTATGCAGCCATGGGAACTCTTATAGCTCATCTCCATCGTCAGCGGACCGGGCAGGGGCAGCATGTGGATGTCTCCGCTCAGGCATGCCTCCTCTGGGCCTTTTCCCATGCCCACACTTTTTGGGATCTCAATCGACAATTGGAAAAAAGGGCGGGCTCCTTTATGACCGGCCGGAGCATCACTGGTGCTAAGATGCGGGTCTTCTGGCCATGTAAGGACGGCTATCTCAACTTTATTATCTACGGCGGCGAGGCAGGGAGGAAAACTAATCAGGCCCTCGTGGAGTGGATGGAAAGCAAAAAGATGGCCCCTGAATTTCTCAGGGAGAAAGATTGGAAGTCTTTCAATATCGCTGAAGTCACGCAAGAAGAGATTGATCGAATGGAGGAGCCGATCGGTTGTTTCTTTGAGACGATCACCAAAAAAGAGTTTTTCGAAGGAGTGATCCAAAGAGGGATGCTCGGCTACCCGGTAGCGACTGTGGAAGAGATCTTCGATGACCCCCAACTAGAAGCACGAGATTTTTGGCAGACTATAAACCATCCTGAGCTAGGAACTTCGCTCGTCTATCCCGGCGGCTTCGCTCAATTCTCCGAGGCTTCGTGCAAGATCCGACGCCGGGCTCCTTTGATCGGCGAGCACAATGAAGAGGTCTACTGCGGGGAACTGGGACTAAAGAAAAAAGAGCTGGAGGATCTGAAGGGACAAGGAGTGGTTTAATGCAGGCATTACGGGGTATCAAAGTCGTTGAATTTGCCGCCTATGCCGCAGGACCGGTGGTCGGCAAACACCTGGCCGATCACGGCGCCACGGTTGTCCATATCGAGTCCAAGGCCCGTCCGGACGGCTTTCGCACCCATTATCCGCCTTACAAGGACAACATCCATGGTCTCAATCGCTCCGGTCTTTTTGCCCTGTGCAACAATGATAAAGTGGGCATTACGCTGAATCTCAAAAAGGCGCCCAAGGCGACCGATCTGGCAAAAAAGATTGTCGCCTGGTCCGATGTAGTGATCGAGAATTTCAGCCCCGGAACGATGAAGCGTCTGGGGTTGGACTATGATACGCTCAAAAAGATTAACCCAGACTTGATCATGCTTAGCAGCTCCAATCTCGGACAAACCGGTCCGCACGCACACCACGCAGGATTTGGTTCACAACTCTCTTCTCTCGCCGGTTTCACCAACCTGACAGGTTATCCGGACGGTCCTCCCCAGATCCTCTACGGTCCCTATATCGATTACGTTGCCGTCGCGTATGGGACAGTTGCTATCCTGGCGGCCCTGGACTACCGAGAGCGGACCGGCAAAGGGCAATATATCGATGCGGCTCAATACGAGACCGGCCTCCAGTACCTGGGACCCATTCTGCTGGATTACAAGATCAACGGAACCGTAGCGGCGCGGAACGCCAACCGTGATTTCCGTGGGGCGCCTCACGGCGCCTACCCCTGTAAGGGAGAGGATAGTTGGTGCGTTATCAGTGTCTTTTCTAAAGAGGAGTGGAAGTCTCTCTGTGAAGTCATGGGCCTTCCTGCCTGGACTCAAGATAAAAAGTTTTCGACCCACACGGCACGGAAAGAACATGAAGATGAGCTAGATCGAAAAATTGGAGAATGGACCTCCACCCTCACGGCGCGGGAAGTGGTGGAAAAACTCCAGGCTGCCGGTGTTCGGGCCGGGATTCTCAATACCATGAGAGACCTTTATAGTGACCCTCAGTTTAAACACCGCCGACAGTGGTTAGAACTGGACCACCCCGAAATCGGCAAGATGCACTACCAACGTCCACCCTTTGTTCTCACCCAGACTCCCCCCGGGCCTGAGCGACACGACCCTCTGCTCGGCGAGCACAATGAGTATTTTTACAAAGATATTTTAGGTCTCCCCGACAGAGAATACGAGGAACTAAAAACTGAGGGGGTCATCGACTAGTTTTGAGATCCGCCTCTATGGGGTCTTTTGATCGAGCCGTTGCTTAACTGACCCGCTTCAGGGCTCATTGAAATTTCTCCCTTATTCCTTTTTCGACCGAAAAAGTCCTAAATTGCCCGCATACTATATATAGGGTCGTATGCAAATTTTTATTGACAAATCCCCTATAATCTGCTAGCTTTCTTAGTAATTATATCGCGACTGATCAAGTCTTATTCTTGCCCGGCAGAGATCAATCTAAGATTCTTAGACTACGTGAGTAAAATTAAAAACATTCTTAATTTTCAGACGATTAAGCGCCGCGCCTTATCTTCGGGGCTGGCTCTTTTGACACTTTTCCTCTTGCTCCTCATTCCGATCCATCCCTTCAGGGGGGAGAGTAGCCATCAGATAGAGCTTCTGGCCGGTGACATAGAAGGCCGAGAAGTATATGAACTGCTTAAGGTTTATTCAATGCTGAAGTCTCAGAGGACAGACCTAAGCGACCGCTCTGCTTGGGTAATCTCCGAGGCGATTGTGGAGGAAAGCAGGAGGCATTCCATTGATCCGGCCTTGATACTGGCAGTTATAAGTGTAGAAAGCAGCTTCCGAAAAGATGCCGTCTCCAGTAAAGGGGCGCGGGGATTAATGCAAATCCGGCCCTTTGTCGCCAGTGCTTTGGCTCAGGAAGTAAATCTGGATAACTGGGAAGGGGAAGATAGCCTCTATGACCCCACCCTCAATATAAAGCTCGGTGTTTTTTATTTATCATATCTAAAAAAGAGCTTTAAAGACCTAACGCTTGCCCTAGCCGCCTACAATTGGGGACCCACCAGGATTAGGGACATAATGATGGCAGACGATGAGTCGGTTCCGGTGGGGTACGCTGTGAAGGTCCTCTCTACGTACGACAATTTTCACAGGTCTATCTATCACCGTCCCAAGAAACACTAGAAACAGACCACGCTTCCGCGCTACAATTTCCCGGCTGGTCGGGATTTCCAGTTAACTTTAAAAAAAACCTTATTTGAGCTTCTTAAGCGGCAAGATTCTTGTGGCCGGGTGTGGGGCCATTGGTTCGGTTTTTGGCTGTCTGCTAAGAAAAGCCGGTCATGAAGTGACTCTCCTGGGGCGGGATTGGCACCTCAAGGCTATTCGTGCCGGCGGGCTCCGAATGGATGGGATCTGGGGGGATCATCTAGCCGAGGGTTTCGATCTGCAAACCCAGCCCTCCGATCTTACCAAACTCTATGACCTGATCCTGGTCACCGTAAAATCCTACGATACCAAGCGCGTAGTCCAGAAAGTGGCCTCCCGCCTTAAGCCGAATGGCATTGCCGTCTCTCTACAGAATGGGCTGGGTAACGTTGAAACTCTGGCGGAGACCTTCAATCCCCGACGAAGTTTCGGGACGAGTGTATTGGTCGGGGCAAGGATACCTGAGCCTGGAATGGTCAGGGTAACGGTTCAGGCCGCGCCGGTCATCGTCGGCCCTTTGGACCCTGCCTCAGGGGATTCCATGGAAAAGAGCCGCCTCTGGGCCGCTATTTTTGATCAAGCGGGTATCCCGTGCCAAGTGACCGATCAAATCCTTTCCTATATTTGGGCCAAGGTTTTTTACAATGCTCCCCTTAACGCCCTCGGCGCCTTGCTTCAGCTTCACTATGGAGTCTTGGGGGAGGAGCCGGAGCTTAAGTCGATCATGGATCGGATTATCGACGAGGCCTTCCGAGTAGCCGACAAAAAAGGAATCCGACTCCTATGGAAATCCGTGGAGGACTATCAGGAGCTCTTCTATAATGAGCTTCTCCCTGCTACCTTCGACCATCAGAGCTCCATGCTCCAGGACCTTGAGCGAGGTAGGGCCACGGAGATCAACGCCATCAACGGACAGGTGTGGAGATATGGAGAAGAGCTTGGCTTTCGAACCCCTTACAACGAGGTGATGACGCGCTTAATTTGGGGCAGGGAGAAGAGGTCAAATAGCAAATCGTGATAAAGAAAGAGGCTTAAAACTAGAACCATGAGCGAGGCGGCGACATTGACGCTTACAGAACAGGCATGGAGCGAGATTTCGCGCCATGCAATCGAGAGCTTTCCGGAAGAATGCTGTGGGGTTATTCTTCACAAGGGCGAGACCGACGAAGTCAGACGCTGTGCCAATATTCAAAACCGACTCCATGCCATGGATCCTGAGACCTATCCCCGCGATGCCACAATTGCCTATACGATGGACGTCAAAGAGATGGAATCCATTATTCAGGAGGCTGAGAAGATCGGGGCAAAAATTAAGGCCTTTTACCATTCCCACCCCGACCACAAGGCATACTTTTCCGCGGAGGACAAAGCCTTCGCTACTCCCTTCGGAGAACCCACCTATCCGGGGAGCGCCCAGATCGTGGTTTCCGTGTACGACAGGATTGTCAAACAGGTCTCCGCCTATGCCTGGGCCCAGGAAAAAAAGGATTTTGTCGAGGTCACGCTTAAAAAAAGCTAGCCCGCATGAAGCCACCCACGGATCACACCATCGATGTGCGCGGGCTCAAGATTCACTATCTGGAGTGGGGAGAGCGGGACGGGACTCCGTTGATCTTGATCCACGGTTTCCTGGATCATGCCCGGAGCTGGGAATCTTTTGCGAAGTCTGTACAGAGCAAATCTGAGAAACCCCTCTGGATGATTGCGCCGGATTGCCGTGGGCACGGAGATAGTGGTTGGATCGGGGCAGGCGGATACTACCATTTCCCTGATTACGTTTATGATCTGGATTGTCTGATCCACGCCTTGAGAGTCTCTTCCGTTATCCTGATGGGTCACTCTATGGGAGGAACCATCTCTTTCCTCTACACAGGGAGTTTTCCCGAGCGGGTGAAGAAGCTCATTCTGGTCGAAGGAATGGGTCCTCTAGGGAGGACGTTTTCCGACGCCCCTCCACAAATGAAAAAATGGATCTCTGAATCCCGGGCGGTGAGGCAAAGGAAATCCATCGAGTACTTGACCCTCGAACAGGGAGCGCAGCGACTGCGGCGAACCAATCCCCGGCTGGGCTCGGAGCAAGCGCTCGATTTAGCGCGCTGGGCAATGAGGGAGACAAAGAGCGGAAAATGGGTGTGGAAATTCGACCCACTGCACCGCACGACCTCTCCTCAACCTTTCTACTCGAAGCAAGCTTTTGAGTTTTTCCGCCGCATTCAATGCCCGGTTCTCATAGTCAAGGGAAAAGAGAGTCGCCGGAGTCCCTGTCCTGATATGCAGCAGAGATTGGAGCGTGTAGCCCATCGAACGTTGGTTGAAGTGAAGGACGGCGGTCACATGATTCACCACGACAACCCCGAGGGGTTGGCCGCGGTCGTTGAGAAATTCTTAGCTGTTTGAACTAGGAAACGAAGCCTGTTATGGTCGGGCCGAAAGGTCGAAGCCATGGAAGAGAGGAAAAGACTCTTTCTCCGCGTGGGCGATGAAGTCTCTCACAAGTACTACGAAGAGTGGGGGATTGGCGCAGTGGTGGAGGTCATGACTTCGACGATTCCAGGAGGCACTTGTCTCGTGCGGGTTCGTTTCCAAGACGGACAACTACGAGTCTTCGATAACGACATGGACAGCGAAAGATGCTGTCACTATTTTGGGGTCCAGCGTTATTGGAATCCTTCTCATGGGATCCATGTGCTGCACTCCAAATTTTTTTCCTTGAAAGAGTAAGCCTATGTTAAAAACAAAACGCTTCATGCCGCTCATCATCTCGCTTTTAGCGATCGTTCTTTTCACCCCTCGCCTGCTTCAGGCCGCCAGCTTCGAGGAAGGAGCCGGGAGTGCCGTCGGCATGACAGTGGGAAATTCGGTGTTCGTGCCCGCGAAGGCAGCTGCCGTCGGTGCCGGACTTGTGGCGGGGATTTTTTCTTTTATCGTTACCGGCGGGAATACTGAAGTGACGAAGCAGATTTGGCAGAATGCCTTCGACGGGCCATATCTCATCACTCCGGCCGTGGCCCAGGCAGGTGTCGGAGAAAGACCCGAGCTGGAAAGGGAGTAGAACCGTTTTGCGGCGCGGGTATCAAACCCACGCCGCAAATGTTTTCCTCAACCCTCTAAGTTTTCCTTATAGAATTTAACAGTCCTTGCCCAGGCGTCTTTGGCCGCTTCCGGATGATAGCGGCCCGCGTTGGTATTGTTGTTGAAGGCATGCTTAGCGCCGGGATAGACTTTGCAGTCAAAGCTCTTCCCGTACTTCGTCACAGCTTCTTTCAAAGGCTCCACCCCAGGCATGATGTTGGGATCGTCCTCTCCATAATTGCCCAAGACCGGACAGGGAATGTTCTGAACCTGATCCAAGGGGTTGGGGTTGCGTCCATAATAAACAATAGCAGCATTCAGATCCTTGCATTTGGTGGCGAAATTGAGAGACTGGCCGCCGCCCCAGCAGAATCCCACGACACCGACCCGCCCGTTGGAAAAGCCCTGCTTCTTGATATAGGCCACGGCGCTATTCAGATCTTCCACCACGTTGTCTTGCGAGACCTTTTTAATCGCATCAACTGCGTCCGCCTCGGCTTTGTACTGCTCCGTGCCGCCCTGGCGGGAGAGCAGATCAACGGCCAGAGCCGCAAAACCCTCCTTTGCCAATCGACGGGCTACGTCCTGGATGTGTTCCACCAGCCCCTTGTTTTCGTGAATCACGATGATGGTTCCTCGCTTACCGCCATCTTTCGGCTGGGAAAGGTATGCCTTCACATTTCCCGCGTTCCCCGGGTATTCAATCATCGTTGAGGTCAAGCCGGGGTCATCGGGCGCAACAAAATGAGCTACGGTTTCTGCCATGAAAACTGTCTCCTTTCTTGATAACTAATTTGGGCTTTTTATATCCGATAGGACATCATAAATCCAGAGGAATGCCGAGTTTGAGGATAAAAAATTCGTCCCGGGCAAACCTATCGTCTCCCCCAGCCTCCTCCTCCGGCAGTCTCGATCCTGATGCGGTCGCCCGCCTTAAGATTCAAGTTGCCCTTCGCCGGTAGTGAAACGACCCGGCCGCTCCGGATCAGCAGATTTTTTCCTGTCTTACCCTTTCCGCCTCCCTGAAGCCCGTAAGGAGCGAGCGACCTCCGCTCCGTGAGCAGCGTACAGTGGCAATCGCTGAGCAACTCAAGCTCGCGCACTAGAGCATCACCTCCCCGGTGCCTGCCCTTTCCCCCGGAGCCGCGCCGAATCGAGTAAGAAAGGATACGAAACGGGTAGGTGTGCTCGAGTGCTTCAATGGGTGTATTCATCGTGTTGGTCATGTGGGTGTGGACGCCGGAAGCGCCCGGGCCCGCGGGTCCTCCTCCTGCGCCACCCCCTACGGTTTCATAGTAAGAGAAGATCTTGTCCCTAAAGGGATCGTTGCCCCCGATCGCCAGGTTATTCATCGAGCCAGTACTGGCTGCCGGTATCCGGCGGGGTAGGGCCTGAGCCAGCGCGCGGAAGAGGAGATCCACGATCCGTTGCGAGGTTTCCACGTTGCCTCCCGCGACCGCTGCGGGGAAACGGGCATTGACCAGACTTCCTTCCGGAGCGATCACCTGGATGGGTTGCATGATGCCCGCGTTGGCCGGAATGGGGAAGCGGCTGATTGTTTTAAAGACATAGAAGACGCAAGAGAGCGTGATGGCCTCGTTGGCATTGAGGCAACCGGCTACCTGGGGATGAGTGCCGCCGAAATCCACCCTTGCCTTACCTCGCTCTAGCTCTATTTTTACCTGAAGAAGGATCTTCTTATTTTCCAACCCGTCATCATCCAGGTAATCCTTTGCTCGATAGCAGCCCGCCGGGATCTCCTTTAGAGCAGCTGCCATCAACCGCTCGGAGTAGCTGATGAGGGATGACATCTCCTCTCCGAGGCGTTTGGGGCCTCTTTTCTTTGCCTCTTCTGAGATCCTGAGCGCTCCCATTCTCAGAGAGCCCCATTGGGCCTTTAAGTCACCTTCCCGTTCTTCGGGAGTGCGGACATTAGTCAGCAGCAATCCCCAGACTGCCCGGTCGATTTCTCCGCCGCGCACCAGCGTAACCGGTGGAATACGAATACCCTCTTGAAAGATTTCGGTAGAAAGAGCCATGGAACCTGGCGTCAATCCGCCCACATCCGCGTGATGGGCCCGGTTCGCAACATAGGCTATGGGCCGGGTTTTGTTTCCGAAGAAGACAGGGGCCACCATCGTAATGTCCGGAAGATGCGTTCCGCCGGCATATGGATCGTTCAGGATAACGACATCGCCCGGCTCCATAGGGGTCCGCTCGATGGCCGCCCTGACTGAGAGCGGCGTCGAGCCCAAGTGGACCGGGATATGAGCTGCTTGAGCCACCATCTCGCCGTGGCCCTCGAAGATGGCGCAGGAGCAATCGCGTCTCTCCGTAATGTTGGGAGAATAGGCCGTGCGGCAAAGGAGGAGTCCCATCTCTTCTGCGATCGCGCTCATGCGATTGGAAAAGATCTCTAGTTGAACAGGATCCATTTTAGCTCTCATGTCGGTCGAACAGCATTAAAACTCAAAGGGATGATTTGTCAACTTAAAACATTGAAGCTGTCTCTCCTTTGACAGACGACGTGCCGTCCCATACACAAGGGAAGATCCTTCCTCCGGTTTTCCTTTTTTTCGGACGAAGGGTACACTGACAGGAGGCGATTTTGGCGACAAAAAAGAAAAAGCGGTGGAATCAGACCCTGCAATAAACCAAGAAAAACGTCCGCCACTTCCGGTCCCGTTTTTTTACGGATGGGTAGTCGTGGCGCTAACCTTTGGTGTCTCCTTAAACAGCGCGGGGGTCCGCGCGGCGCTGGCAGTCTTGATCCACCCATTGGAAGCGGAATTCGGTTGGAACCGTGCGGTCATCTCCGCGGCCGCCGCCGTCACCCTCATTATGCTTGGCGTGGCCGCTCCGGTGAGCGGCTGGCTTCTCGATCGCTTTGGACCCCGCCGAGTGATCCTCGGGGCTCTAGGGCTATTAATTATCGGCGTGACCGGCACTTCCTACGTCCAGGAGATCTGGCAGCTTGTTCTTTTATGGGGGGTTATCGTCGGCCTTGGCGCGGGAGGGGCGACTTCCGTGCTCGGGGCGTCGGTAGCGCACCGCTGGTTTGTCGCGCGCCGCGGTTTGACTCTAGGTATTTTGAACAGCGCCGCCTCCACAGGGCAACTGATCTTCCTGCCGATTATGATGGCCTTGGTTGTCATGGCCGGCTGGCGCTCCGGTTTAATGATTTACGTTGCCGTATCCGCTTTCCTCATGCTCCTTACTTGGCTTTGGATGCGGGATGAGCCAGCCGATGTGGGTCTCAAGCCCTACGGCTCAGAGGAGCAAGCCACGCTCCAAGGGGGAGAACAGACTTTGGAGCGCCATGGCAAAGTAAGGATGGGGCGGCTAGCCGATCATCGAGGCGCTGACTTCTCTATTTTCGACGCCGTCAAGCAAGCCAACTTTTGGCTCCTGTGCGGAAGTTTCTTTGTTTGCGGGGCCACCTCAGCCGGCCTGATCGGCACTCACCTCATCCCCCATGCTATCGATCAAGGGATCCCCAGGGTCAGGGCGGCGGCTACGCTGGGCGTCATGGGCGCGATGAATTTTGTCGGGACTCTGACGTCAGGCTATCTGACTGACAAGGTAGATCCTCGTAAGCTTCTCTCGTTCGTTTTTGTCTTGCGCGGCGCGGCGTTGTTTATCCTTCCTTATGTCGAGAGCTTCTTCGGCCTTCTTGTTTTTGCCGTGATCTACGGACTCGACTGGTTCGCTACCGTTCCTCCGACCATTACATTGGCCGGACAGGCTTTCGGCAAGCACGCCATTGGTAGAATCTACGGTTGGATCTATCTCTCTCACCAGATCGGCGGAGCCCTGGCGGCAATCGGGGCGGGGACTATTGTAACATTGTACGGGGAATACCACTGGGCCTTTTTCATCGGCGGCGCAATGACCTTTGTCGCAGCCGGCATGGGACTGATGATTCAGCCTCAACGTCCGGTCGTGCCGCCGGCTCCTGCGACAGAAATGGCAACCGCCTAAATATTCTCTTCTTCGGTACTGGGGAAAACTCTCTGGCTAGACTCGCATAAGATGCAAGTTCCGATATCCGTCCATCTCCGCCCGCCATGACGGAGGCACGACAGTCGTGGAGCTGAACTCATAGATCACGGCCGGGCCCCGGATCTTGTCTCCCGGCGCCATGCCTTCCCTCTGATAACTTGGGCAGCGCACAAAACGTTTGGCAAAGTAGACCTCTCTATGACCTAAAAAGGCCTGCCTTCCTCGTCCTCTTTTTAGAGGAAGCGGCCGTTCTTTTCTCAGCGCCCTCTTGCTTTCGAGACGCACCCGAAGCGTGACTACCTCGACTTCCTTGGCCGGATCGCCGTGGCCGAAACGGGTTTCGTGCTGTTGATGAAAGCGGCGGATAAAGTCCTTTTCCCAGGGCACGGTTATTTCGTAGGCCTGTCCTGCATAGCGCATATCGATCGAGAGAAGAATCTTCGCGTCTCGCTTCTGGACTCCCTCTTGTTCCATCTCTTTTAGCCCCTTATCGATCAGGGAGGAAAATTTTCTGTCGAGCTTCAGGTATTCAGGTTCCTTTTCAAGCACGGAGAGAGAGTAATCCTTGGAGATCGGTGTTCGGGCCATTCCCCAGGCGGAAAGAAGACCCGGTCTCTCCGGGATGAGAAGATGCGAGATGCGCAGGGCCTCGACTAATTCGGCGGCGTGGAGGCCGCCGGCCCCTCCAAATGCGATCAGCGCGAACTCTTTGGGATCGTACCCTCGCTCTACGGAGACCGCCCGGATAGCCCGCTCCATGTTGCTGTTGACCACTCGAAGGATACCCCAGGCCAGAGCCACAGGGTCCAATCCGGCTTCCTTGGCCCACCTTTTCATCCTTTGGGTTGTCCGGGTCGTATCCAGACGGATCTTTCCGCCAAGAAAGTGGTCTGCGTCCAGCCGTCCGAGAAAAAGATTGGCATCGGTGACTGTAATCGCCTCCCCCTTGCCGTAGCATACGGGACCGGGATTTGCCCCGGCGCTCTGTGGCCCTACCTTTAGGGCTCCGCCAATATCCATGTGGGCGATCGATCCACCGCCGGCTCCCACGGTATGAATATCGATCATCGATACCTTCACTGGAATACCGGCAACCGACTTCTCCTGAGTCAGAGGGATTTTTCCGTCGACCAGACAGACATCCGTAGAGGTGCCGCCCATGTCGAGACTGATCATTTTCTTAATTCCCGCTTGCCGCGCTGTTTCCCAGGCCCCGACGACTCCGCCTGCCGGTCCTGAAAGCAAGGTCCGTACGGCCTGCTCCGCTGCCCCTCGCGGAGAGATTGCCCCTCCGCTGGATTGCATCACTCTAAGCCTTACCCGATTTTTCTTTAGGCCTCGCTCCAAATCTTGTACGTGGCGGGCGATGACAGGGGAGACATAGGCGTTGGCGACCGTAGTGGAAAAACGTTCGTATTCCCGATATTCGGGAAGAATTCTGTGGGAGAGGGAAATCGGCAGGCCCAGGGACAGGAGTTGTTGCTCGGCCTTCTTCTCGTGGGACGGATTACAGTAGGAATGGAGAAAACAGACAGCGACGGCCTCAACTTTCTTTTTTCGGATCAGTTTTTTTGCTTTTGTCAGATCCCCTTGGGCCAGCGGCCATTGAATCCGTCCATCAGCCAAAACTCTTTCTTTCACGCCGATGCGAAGCGAGCGAGACACGAGCGGTTCGACCTTTCTTGGCTCCAGGGCGTAAAGATCAGGCCTTGTCTGACGGCCGATCTCGATCAGGTCCTCAAAGCCTTGGGTCGTAACCAAGACAACCCGTGCTCCCTTTCGCTCCAAGAGGGCATTCGTCGCCACCGTTGTCCCATAGGTAACCTCGACTCGCCCTTTTTCTTCTACGAAAGCCTTCCATCCTTCGATCACAGCGCGGGCCGGATTATCCGGAGTGGAGAGGCGCTTGTGGACGATGACTTTCTCTTTCGTAATAAGAATGAAATCAGTGAAGGTGCCGCCGGTATCTATACCGACAATCATCGAGGAGGGTGTTTTTCTCGGCCGTTGACGATTCAATGTAAACCCCGCCTCATGAGGCGGGCACAAAGTGGTTCGACCGATTCGAAAGGCTCAGAGTTCGACTGAGGCTCACTCGAAGTCTGGCCCTGAGGTTCTCGAAGGGCAAGCTCACCATCCTGAGCAAAGTCGAAGGACCGATGGGGGTTCCAAAGGGGAGAAGCGGCATCTCGTCCCTTTGGTCGAACACGGGGACCCAAACCCCGTGTTCGATATAACTTGATTCGTTCGAGACTTGATTGTTGGTCCGGATAGAGTGATGATGAAGGCGTGATTACTGTTGGAGGGGCAGTACAACTCATTTTGGAACAGATCTCACCCTTGCCTGGAGAAGAGGTC
>JAUXIP010000145.1 GCA_030620935.1 Deltaproteobacteria bacterium
TCCCATACTCGAGCCTACGACGCCGATCTTTCCGGCCTGGTACTTCGTCATGAAGTCAAAGGCCGCCTCTAAGTCCTCAACCTCCCCGCTGTAGGTGAGATCTTCGAATCTGCCGCTCGATTCTCCGACATAAGCGAAATCAAACCGCAGCGCCAGGATGCTTTGTTTGGCGAAGGCTCGACACAGGGCGATGAGCTTCTCGCTTTGTTTATTGGACTCCATCCCGTGACAGAGTATGACGGCCGCCGACGGGTTGGTGTTTGAGGGATGGTGTAGGATGCCTTGGAGGGTATCTCCTCGAATATTTGAAAAGGAGACTCGCTCTTCGCGGTTGATGGGAGGATTCTGTGTTGATGTCATGTGGTAGACAGACGATTAGCACAATTCTACGACGGCTCAAAGGGCAAGATTTTATTTTATATAAAGGCGTGTTATGGTAACATAACGTTTTTTGGAAGCCGGAAAGCGTGGAGGAATTAATCGAGCAGTATAGTGTCCATCTTAAGGTCGAGCGTAATCTCTCTCCTCACACGCTGAGGAATTACGTCAGTGACCTCAGACAGTTTCATCAATATTTGCTTCAAAAAGGACTCTGTCTGAGTAGAGAGAATAGAGTTGACCCGGGGCAAGTGGACCTCCATGGGGTACGAGCGTATCTTGGTTTTTTGAGCAAGACTTGCCGCAAAAGCTCGGTTGGGAGAAAGATTGCAGCTCTTCGGGGATTCTTCGGTTACCTTGTGAAAGAGAAGATTGTTCCTCGAAGTCCCTTGTCAGGTCTGAGCGGCCCGAAACAAGAAAAACCCCTGCCTCCCTTTCTCTCTGTGGATGATGTGTTCCGCCTGTTGGGGGGTGTTCGCGGCACACGGGAGCTAGATATTCGAGATCGTGCCGTACTGGAGGTTCTCTATTCCACCGGAGTTCGGGTAAGCGAGTTGGTCGGGCTCAACTGGAGCGACGTGGATTTTCAGTTGGGCATCATCAGAGTCACCGGAAAGGGTTCAAAGGAACGGATTGTCCCGATTGGAGAGTTGGCTCTTCAGGCGCTTCGGGACTGCGGAATGGAGCAGAGAAAGAGGGGGGGGAGGGAGATGAAGGGAGCAACGCCGGTGTTTTTGAATCGGAGGGGCGATAGGATTACCACCCGAAGCATCGCGCGGGTGGTGGAAAAATATCTCAAGATTTCAGGAATTCCGATTCGGATGGGACCGCACGGGCTGCGGCATACTTTTGCCACGCATCTTTTAAACAGCGGCGCCGATTTGCGTGTGATTCAGGAGCTGTTGGGCCATGTCAGTCTTTCGACGACGCAACGATATACCCACGTGAACCTGGACCAACTCACGGCGGTTTATGATCGTGCACATCCAAGAGCGTAGAGAGCGCTCAGCAGTCAGTCCTCAGCGATCAGCTTTCAGCAAAGAGATTCGAGGCTGATTGCTGATTGCTGATAGCTAAAGGCGTGAAGCATGTTTAGAGGTACGACCATATTGGCGGTGCGTCAAGCAGGGAAGGTTGTGGTAGTGGGGGATGGGCAGGTAAGCCTCGGACCTACCGTGCTGAAACACACTGCGCGTAAAGTGCGTAAGCTTTACAGTGACCGGGTCATTGCGGGTTTTGCCGGCGCCACGGCGGATGCCTTTACTCTTTTTGAGAAATTCGAGGCCAAGCTGGAACAGTATAACGGCAACCTCAAACGCGCGTCGGTCGAGCTGGCCAAGGATTGGCGCATGGATCGTGCCCTGAGAAGATTGGATGCGTTGTTGATCGTCGCAGACGTGGAGAACTCGTTGGTGATCTCGGGGAGTGGGGATGTGGTGGAGCCCGACGACGGGGCCATCGCGATTGGCTCCGGGGGCAACTATGCGCTGGCGGCGGCGCGGGTCTTGATGAAGCATACGCAGATGGACGTGCGCGCGATCGCAGAAGAGGCAATGCATACGGCCGCATCGATTTGCGTGTATACGAACGATCAGTTGAACATTGAGGAATTACCCTAGCAGCCTGTTGAAAAAGGCCCATCTGCTTCGTTGCGCTCGACCCGCTCGCTCCAACGTACTGCTTAAGTACGCTTCCGCTCGCGGGTTTCTCGCGCGCCTCGCATCTGGGACCTTTTTGACCAGGCTGAGAAACAGTAACGTGGTAGACCTATGAAAGATCCGAAAGAAACTTTTACCGAAGCAGCCTCTTTCCCTTTCCCGGCGCCCGTGATGACGCCGCGGGAGGTGGTGTCGGAGCTGGATCGCTATATCGTAGGACAAAAAGACGCGAAGCGCGCGGTCGCGATCGCCTTGCGCAATCGCTGGCGCCGCCAGCTGGTCCCGGAAGATCTCCGGGACGAGATCGCTCCGAAAAATATCATCATGATCGGTCCGACCGGAGTAGGCAAGACCGAGATCTCCCGGCGGCTGGCGAAACTCTCCCAGGCCCCTTTTATCAAGGTGGAGGCCTCTAAATTTACCGAAGTCGGCTATGTGGGACGGGATGTGGAGTCGATCATTCGAGATCTTACGGATCTTGCGGTCAATATGGTGAAAGAGGAAGAAAAACAACAAGTAGAGATCAAGGCCAGAGAGATCGCTGAAGAAAGGATACTCGACATTCTCTTGCCTCCTCCCCAGGGGACTCCGCCGGAGACCCAGCCGAGCGAGGCGGCAAAGGCTCAGGGAACGAGAGAGAAGCTCAAAAAGATGCTGCGGGAGGGAAAGCTCGACGACCGCTTTGTAGAGATCGAGTTCGCCCACTCCGTCATGCCCATGATCGAGGTCATGACCCCGCCGGGAATGGAAGGCATGGAATTCAACATTAAGGAGATGTTTTCCAACCTTATGCCGAAACGGACGAAGAAAAAAACAGTCAAAGTCCCGGAGGCGTTGGCCATCCTTACTATGGAGGAGGCCACCAAGCTGATCGATATGGACAAGGTCACTTTCGAGGCGATCAGCAGGGTAGAGCAATCGGGTATCGTCTTTCTCGATGAGATCGACAAGATCGCCGGACGGGAATCGACTCAAGGGCCGGATGTTTCGCGAGAAGGAGTCCAGCGTGACCTCCTTCCTCTTGTAGAAGGCTCCACGGTGAATACAAAGCACGGGATGGTGAAGACCGACCATGTTTTGTTTATTGCATCCGGGGCCTTTCACAGCGCCAAGCCCTCGGATTTGATTCCCGAGTTCCAGGGGCGTTTCCCGATTCGGGTGGAGCTGAGTTCCTTGGGGAAAGAGGATTTTGTTCGCATTCTCACGGAGCCTAAGAATGCCTTGATCAAACAGTACACCGCTCTGCTGGAGACCGAAGAGATCCAACTCTCCTTCCGCGAGGATGCCGTTGATGAGATCTCCAAGATCGCCGCTCAGGTCAACGAGAGAACGGAGAATATCGGAGCGCGCCGGCTCCATACGATCATGGAGAAGCTGCTGGACGAAATCTCTTTTAATGCGCCGGAGATGCAAGGCAAGAAGGTGACCATCGATGCGCAGTATGTTCGGGATCGCCTGAGCCCTATTCTAAAGGACGAAGATCTTTCGCGGTATATTCTCTGAGGAGAATATAGAATACAGAAGTCAGAATTCAGAAGCTTCTGGATTCTGGCTCCTGAGTGCTGAATTCTAGAAAATCATGGAAAAGTTCATCGTAAAAGCCGAAATCCTGATGGAAGCGCTCCCTTATATTCAGCGCTTCTACGGGAAGACCTTCGTTATTAAATATGGCGGCAACGCGATGGTCGATGAGGAGCTCAAGACCAGCTTCGCCCAGGATATCGTGCTGCTCAAATACGTAGGGATCAATCCCGTCGTGGTTCACGGCGGCGGTCCTCAGATCGATCAGACCCTCAAAAAGATGGGGATCGCCAGCCGCTACATTAGGGGCATGAGGGTCACCGACCCGGAAACCGTCGATATCGTCGAGATGGTTCTAGTCGGGAAGGTCAACAAGGAAATTGTCACTCTGATCAATCGGCATGGGGGGATGGCGGTGGGATTGAGCGGAAAGGACGGGGACTTGATCGTGGCTCGTAAGATGTGCGTCAAGGTAACCTCCAACGGTCAGACTCCTGAGACCGTCGACATAGGTATGGTAGGGGAGATTATCGGGATCAATCCTCTGGTGATCAACTCGTTGGACGAGAACAAATTCATCCCGGTCATCGCCCCGGTGGGTGTAGGAAAACAGGGTGAGACCTATAATATCAATGCGGATCTCGTGGCCGGGCAGATTGCCGAGGCCTTGGGTGCGGAAAAGCTCATTCTGCTGACGGACGTGGAAGGGGTGAGTGATCGCAACGGAGGACTTTTGAGTACGCTTAAGGTCAGCCAGGCACGCAAGCTCATCCAAGAGGGAGTCGTGGCTGAGGGGATGATTCCAAAGGTGGAATGCTGTATGGACGCGCTCAGAGGGGGAGTGGGGAAGACCCATATCATCGATGGTCGAGTCAAGCACGCCGTTCTCCTGGAGATCTTCACTAAGGAGGGGGTAGGAACCGAGGTGGTGCGGAAGTAGTTCATGAAAAACCGACAGGTCCTGAAGCTCACCGACAAATATATCGCCCAAACTTACGCCCGCTTTCCCATAGCCCTGGTGCGGGGCAAAGGGACACATGTCTGGGATACCGATGGGAAAGAGTATCTCGATTTTGTCGCGGGCATAGCCGTCACCAACCTAGGTCACAGCCATCCGGCAGTGGTCCGTGCTATCCAGCAACAGGCACGGAAGCTGATTCACGTTTCCAATCTCTACCATATCGCGCCTCAGTCGGAGCTCGCTCAGGAGCTATGCCGTCATTCTTTTGCGGATCGGGTTTTTTTTTGCAACAGCGGAGCCGAGGCCAACGAAGCCGCCATTAAGCTAGCCCGTCGCTACGGGAGTGAGTGGTTAGGAGGGAAGTATGAGATCCTTTCAACCTATAATTCGTTTCACGGCCGGACTCTAGCGACATTGGCGGCTACGGGACAGGAGAAGGTGCGGGTCGGATTCGACCCGTTGCCAATCGGCTTCTGCCAGGTTCCCTATAACGATCTCGGCGCTATGGAAGAGGCGATCGGCGAGAAGACAGTCGCCATCCTGGTCGAACCGATCCAAGGCGAAGGGGGTGTCATTGTCCCACATGGGAATTATCTTCGGGGCTTGAGAGAACTGTGCGATAGAAGAGGCCTCCTGCTCATATTTGATGAAGTCCAAACAGGCATGGGGCGGACGGGGAAGCTCTTTGCCTATGAACATTTCGCGGTGGAGCCGGATATTATGACCTTGGCCAAGGCGCTGGGCGGAGGGCTGCCTCTAGGAGCCATGCTGGCGAAGGAGAAGGTAGCGCGCAGTTTTATCCCCGGGACCCATGCTTCCACTTTTGGAGGAAACCCTTTAGCTTGCAGCGTGGGCCGTGCCGTCCTCAAGACCCTGCTTCAGGGCGGCGTGTTGAGAAACTGCGCCAAAATGGGAAGAATCTTTTTTGACGGACTCCAGTCGCTCAAGGATCGCTTCTCGTTCGTCAGGGAAATCCGTGGAAAGGGACTCATCTTGGGGATGGAGCTTGAGCAAGAGGGAAGCAAGATCGTAGAAAATTGCCTGAAGGCAGGACTGCTGGTTAACTGTGCGGCGCACAAGGTCCTGCGCTTTCTTCCTCCGCTGACCATCGGCAAGAAAGATATCGATCGCGGTTTGGCTATTCTGGAAAAGGTCCTCGCGCGGCAAAAATAGATTGATTATTAATATACCCTGTGGCTTGCCGCGGGCACAAAATGGTTCGACCCATCGATATAACTCAGGGCCCTGAGGCCCTCGAAGGGCAAGCTCACCATCCTGAGCAAAGTCGAAGGACCGATGGGGTTTCCAAAGGGGAGAAGTGGTAACTCTTCCCTTTGGTCGAACACGGGGATTCGAACCCCGTGGTCGATATCATTTGATTCGTCACCGCCTCGCCCGATGAAAAAGAGAGATCTCCTAAGTCTGGAAGACGTTAGCAGAGAAGAGATCAGTCAGATCTTTTCCCAGGCGCGGAGGCTCAA
>JAUXIP010000124.1 GCA_030620935.1 Deltaproteobacteria bacterium
CTCGCCTCAGTGTTGAATGTCAGCCGGGTCCCACTACGAGAAACTTTGCGTCGTCTTGAGGCCGAAGGCTATATTACTTTCCTCTCCAACAACGAAGTGGCAATCAGTAAGCCCACGTTGGAAGACGTTCAAGACTACTACTCGATTGCTAGTGTCCTTGAAGGATTAGCCGCGAGGCTTGCCGTGGAAAGGGCTGACCCTGAGGAGCTTTCCCGTCTTAAGGAACTGCACCAGCTCCTCAAAGAAGCCTACCGAGCAAAGGATCTAGAGGCGTACTTCGAGGCCAATAGCAACTTTCATCGTTATATAGCCGAGATGGCCCGGAACGAACGGCTATACCATCTTATTAATCAGATGCGACAGGAATTACAAAAAAACAGGATCTCATCTCTCCATCTCCCCCAGCGCCTCGACTATTCAATGCGTGAACATGACCAGATCCTCGATGCCTTCCTCAAAAGAAACCCTGAGCTGGCGGAGGCAACGGTAGTCAAGCATCTCAAGAATCAAATGAACGCTTTAAAAAAAATCCTGGGAACATAAATCTAAGCGTAAAAACCGAACATAAATCCGATCTGATATTGTTTAATCTCCCCGCATCATTTCAGGTGCAGATGCCGGCTTGGATTTTTGAGTCGGGATCATGTCAGTAGCACCTTGCATAGCGCCCATCTGGAGATCCAGCCATAGCGAGTAAAGGACGGGAATGAGAATGAGGGTGAATAGGGTCGAGAGCGCCAGTCCCCCCAAGACCGCCGAGCCCAGTCCCCGATAAAGCTCCGATCCCGCCCCCCGAGAGAGTATCAATGGGAGCATGGCAAAAACCGTTGTCGTGCTGGTCATGAAGATGGGGCGGATCCGGCTTCTGACGCTTAAGAGGAGTGCTTCCTGTGGCGGGTTACCTTCCCGTATGAAGTTAAGCGCCTGATGAACGATCAGGATGGCATTATTGACCACTATGCCCGCCAAAATAATAAAACCCAGCATGGTCACAGAGTCCATCTTGATAGTCGGCTCGCTTGCATGGGCCAGACTGACCGCTAGAATCCCCCCCGTAGCCGCCAAGGGTACGCTGAACATAATGATGAACGGGGCACTCCAGGACTCAAATAGAGAACACATGAGGAGGTAGATAACAACGAGGGCCAAGGCAAAAGACCATTTGAAGGCATCCCATGCCTCATCCAGGCTCCGCGCTTGACCACTAACGTCGATGGAATATCCCAATGGTAATGCCTGCCGAACCTTTTCCACCACGCCTTGCTCCACCTGCTTAACAGCCTCAGCTAACGGAACGTCTTCATGGATATTGGCCGTCAACTTGATGGCCCGGTCTAGGTCGATATGTTCAACCTTTGTCGGACCCGTTCCCGGTCGAATCGCGGCGATGTCGGAAAGCTGAACTAACTGTCCGGATCGACTCGTGAAGACGACCCGGCCTAAGTCTTGAGTCCGTGCCACCTCGCGTCCTTCACCCTTGAGCACGATGTCCAGTTCTTTGCCACCCTCACGGTAAACCCCTGCCAACGTCCCCTCGACCATCGTCGCCACAACCTCTCCCACCTCAGAAACACCGAGTCCCAGCGCCGCAACCCGCTCTCGGTCTACGATCACCTGGATTTCCGGATTGCCCCACTCAAACGATGAACTCACAAAGTTCACGGCCTTGAGGCCTTTGACCTTATTCTCGATCTCCTCAGCAAGCCCCCGGAGGACTTCCAGTTGATCTCCTTTAACATCGATCTCGATGTTGCTCCCTCCAAGAAACCTACCCCGCTGCCGAAATAGCGCGGATTGCGTGATGAAGATAGACCGGGTACCGGGAATTCCCTTAGAGCGCTTCCGCATCTCTTCCACAACCTTTCGCATACCCTCAAGGTCCGCATGCTCCCGCTTGACAACGCCTCCCATAATGGGGTTGTCGATTCGTATCACGGCAAACAGCCGAGCAAGCTCCGGGATGCCAAGAAACCGAGACTCTAAAGTCTTGATAATCTCTTCTTTTTGCCCGACGCTAAAACCCGGTGGTGTCTTGACGATAACAAAAATTAGGTTACGGTTGCCGCGGGGAAGATAATCGAGAGGTGGGGCAAACCCATACGCCAGCGCCAGTGAGCCTAGAACAATCCCGGCCGCCACCGACAGTCGTCTCAGGGTACCTTGAGAGAGCCACGTAAGCAGTCCCACAATCGATGTGGTAAAAGCGGAGCCGAACCTATCAAGGGAACTCAAAAAAGTTCTAATCCAAAGGAAGCGAGTCCGAGTAGAGAGCGAAAGGATTCTGGCAGAGAACATGGGGACAACCGTTAAAGCAACGACCAGAGAGAGAAAAACAGCAATAGAGATGGCAATCGCGATATCCTGAAAGAGCTGGCCGGCCTCCTGCTGGACAAAAAGGACAGGAACGAATACCGCAACTGTCGTAAGCGTAGAGGCAAAAATAGCCCCCCAGACCTCTTGGGCGCCGTCGAGTGCCGCCTGAAATCGCTCTTTGCCCATCTCGCGGTGGCGAAAGATATTTTCCAAAACGACGACAGAGTTATCCACGACCATGCCGGTGGCGAAGGCCAAACCTGCGAGCGTAACGATGTTGAGCGTGCGTCCTAAGGCGTTTAAAAAAATGAAAGTGGTCACTACGGATACGGGGATCGCAACGGCAACGACTAAGATACTGGAGAAGCTTCTCAAAAAGAGAAGGAGAACGATAACGGCCAAAGAGACAGCAAAGTAGATATTGTTCGTGACCAGACCGAGGGAATCGTTGATGTACTCGGTCTCATCGTAAACCATATTCAGTCGAATACCCTTGCCTTGGTAGAGTTTATCGTTAAGATAGGCCACTTCGGCTTTGAGTCCCTCCATCACCTCTACGGTATTGGCGCCTGAACGGCGGAGAACTCCAAGGCCGATAGCGGGACGTCCGTTGGTCCTTACAGCAAAATCCCGATCCTCGTGGCCGAACCGTACGCGGGCAATGTCCCGAATGTAAACCGGCATGTTCCGATCATGGCGGACAATGACTCCCTCGATTTGCGCGATATCGGTATACTGGCCGAGAGTCCTGACCATGTAGCGACGCTTGCCTTCGCTCAAATCCCCGCCCTTGATATTCCGATTCTCTCTAAGAATCGCCTCCCGTACCTCGCGAACGGTAACCCCGCGGGTAGCCATGGCCTTTGGATCCAAAATGACATGGACCTCTCGGTCTTGACCGCCAAACCGCCATACCGCTCCGACACCGCTGACGCGCTCAAGCCGCGGGACGACTACGTCCTCGACCTCTTCCCAGACTTTATTGAGGTCTTCGGTGGTCTCGACAATAATCCAGGCAATCGGGCTTTCCTCGTCGGTGTTAACGGCTCGAATCTGCGACTTCTCGGCATCAGGAGGCAGCTCCGTGACGAGATCAAGTTTCTCCGAAACGCCACGACGGGCAATGTCCTTGTTCGTCCCCCAATCGAATTTGAGAACAATCGTAGATTTTCCTTCGATAGAAGTGGAGTTGATCTCTCGGAGGCTTTCCACGGCATTGAGTTTTTCCTCCAGACGATCGGAGATCTCGCGCTCTACCTCCAAGGGCGCCGCTCCGCGATACTCCGTCTCGACTGTTATCTCAGGGCGATCAACCGTGGGGATCATCTGAATGGAGAGACGAGACAGGGCAATCACACCAAACAGAAGCGCCAATAATATCCCCACCATTACGGTGATCGGATAGCGAACACAGAACTCGATGAGCTTCATTGGGACACCGGCACTGGGTTTTGTGGCTGATGGTTTCTTTTCTTAACCGCCGCACCGTCCCTAAGGGATTCGTTGCCTAAAATCACCACTTCTTGGCCGGCTTTTAGATCACGGTGAGAGACTTCCATAAGCCCTTCAACGACCTGGCCGGTCTTGACTTTGACCTCACGAGCCGATCCGTCATTGACAATAAAAATGACTTCATGAGTCCCTCTTCGAACCACGGAATCTTTCGGGACAAGGAAACCTCGGTGTCCTTCTCCTACCTTCACCTTGACCCGAGCCAACATGCCGCTTTTGAGATGGCCATTGGAATTAGAAATGCTGACCTTCACGGGAAAAGTGTGGCTCTGCGGGTCTGCTTGCGGGATGATGTGGGACACAGTACCGCGAAAGCTTTTTCCAGGAAGGGCATCTACTAGGACGGTAGCGGGTAGGCCCGTTCGAAGGAGTCCCATTTTGCGTTCTCCTACCGGACCGGAAGCATAGACGGGGTCGAGATCAATAAGGTCTGCAATAGGATCGCCGGGGTTCACCCAGGTACCGATCTCCACATACTTCTTGATCAAAAAACCCGTTAGCGGTGCATAGAGGGTAGTGCGACTGAGTTCATAGACAACCAGATCCTGACGGGCTTTAGCCTCGTAATACTCTGCCTCTGCTTGAGCTATCTCTTCTTTCCGTGGCCCTGCCTCAACCAGCTGCAGAGCTGCCCGGACCCGTTTATGCTTTTCTTTTGCCGCGAGGAAGTCGCTCTGGTGCCGCTCAAACTCGGCAAGGCTGATGAGTTCATTCCGGTATAGGCGTTCGGCACGCCGAAAATCATGCTCCGCACGATCCAGCAGCGCCTTCTGTTCCTCGACCTCGGCACGCCGCTGTGCGATTTCTTCAGACCGGTAACCACGCTTGAGCTCCTCCCATTTTTGCCGGGCCTTGTCGACGGCAGCCTTAGTCTCTTTTAAGGCAATTTGCCTTGATGTTCGATCCAGCTGGACCAGGATCGTTTTTCCCGCTACAACGCTGTCTCCTTCTCTAACAGAAGCGCGAGTAACCCGTCCGCTAACAACCGCCCCAATGGTTGTGGTGATATCAGGCTCAAGGGTAGCGACGAATGACACTTCTTCCTGTACGATTCGGGAGACTACAGGTACAACCTCGACCGGAGTCAGAGCAGGTGGGCGTTGTGCCAGGACCGGAGTTCTACCGAACACCAGCAAGAGCACTAGCGTGATGCCGTTGGCACCACGGACCCCACGGAGGAACACAAGAGATCTCACAACAAAAATGCTTAGCCTATTAACATTCATTAACTACTAAACTTACGCCACTTTTGGAGGCGTCTCAATACGTGGTCAAGGTTTCAAAGATAATGAAATGGGCATGCTGCAAGCTTTGGAATTTTCCCATGATAGGCGTTGCAACAAAAATAGACTGGGATTCGAGATTGGCTAGATTTACTTGCTAACCTGCTCCGCTGTGTTGAAGTTCGGCCATGGCCTTCTTGGCCGCCTCTTGCTCGGATTGTTTTTTGCTCTTCCCCTCCCCCCGGCCCATCATTTTCCCCCCAAGAGTAATTTCAGTGACAAAACGCTTCTCATGATCCGGGCCGGCTTCTGCCACTATTTTGTAAGTGGGTGGTGCATGAAACAGCATCTGACTAATTTCCTGAAGATGCGTCTTATAGTCCTGGAGTTCCAACGTCTTTTCTTTAATATCCTGCAAAAAGTTTTTTTTGACGATACGATAGGCCTCCGCGTTCCCTCCATCCCAATAAATCCCTCCGATAAGGGCCTCAAAGGCCGCGGAAAGAATAGATCTCTTTTTTCTTCCACCGCTACGCTCCTCCCCCTTACCCACACGAAGCAATTCACCTAGATTCAGCCGTGTGGCTTTCTCCGCCAACGCCCCTGCGTTAACCAGAGAGGCGCGCATCTTGGAGAGATCCCCTTCGTCTCTGTGGGGGAAATAACGCATGAGAAGATCGCTAACGGCGAGACTCAAAACCGCATCGCCTAGAAACTCAAGAGTTTCGTTATCCTTGTCATTTTTTTCCCGGCCATAGGAAACATGGGTGAGACAGCGCAGAAGGAGGGCATGATCGGAAAAGAAATAGTCGAGCTCTTTCTGCAGGCGAAGTAATGGGGAAGGTTTTTCCACTGTCATCGATTAACGGCCTTGATCTTTAAATTTCTTTGATCTTCTGAGAATTCAGTCATCAGGGGTCAGAAGCCAGCATCCCCCCTTCCTATGAAATTTGGCTCCTGAATTCCGTATTCTGAATTTCCCAATTTCTATTAATCCTTAAACCACTATTCTCTTAACCCTTCATCCCGTGATTTCTCCACGTTCTTTCCCCTCAACCAACCACCCTCCAATCCCTCAATAAGAACTTCGACTTCTTGGTTGATTTGACCCTTTTCGGCGTAAACCAAAACAGGCAAGTAGTTTTTGGTATGACCCTTACTGGCCCCACTCGCCTTATCTATGGCATCTTCCACCAAGACAGATACATGTCGGCCAATAAATCGGCGGTAGAATTCCTTCTTTTTCTTCACTCCCAGTTCCCGCATCATCCTGGACCGCTCTTTTTTATCCATTATAGAAACTCGATCAGGAAGCGCAGCTGCCACAGTCCCTTTTCGAACGGAGTAGGGAAAGACATGAAAATAGGTCAAGGGGAGCGATTCAAAAAATTCTCTCGAACGGTGAAATTCTTCTTCGGTCTCACCGGGAAATCCTACGATGATATCGCTGCCCAACGCCGCATCCGGAAG
>JAUXIP010000035.1 GCA_030620935.1 Deltaproteobacteria bacterium
AAGATCGGCTTTGATCGCATGGCGAACCGGCCTGTTTTCCTCGTCGGGAAACATCTTCAACCACTCTCGGTTGACCAGCTCCCGGTGCTTCATATCTTTCAAGAAAACCGTCATCTTCGCGATATCTTCGGTCGACCCGCCGGCGGCCTTCATCACGCGCCGGATATTCTCGAAAGCCAGCTCCACTTGCCGCTCCGGCTCCTTGGGAGACGAATTTGTTTCCGGGTCATGTCCTCCGATGGCCGAAGAGAAAACCATCTGGCCGATTTTTACAGCGGTCGGAATAGGATTGCGATGTTGCGGCAACCCTTCCTTAAGGACTTTCCTTTTTGCCATTGCGACCCCTCCTAGACCCAGTAGCTAAAACCCATGCCGCAGCCGGTGCCTGCCGGTGAGCGGTAGGTGGGAACATAGTCCACCAGCTTCATCTCCATCGGTTCGACGACGCCCGCAAGAGCAACCCAGTTGAGGATCTCCGAGGTCCCCCCGCGGAGTTTCTCCCGTGGCAGCCGCCAGAGCTTCTCGCGATTCTTTGTCACGAGTGCATCGATAGTCAGTCGATCCAGCTCCTCGTCGATCACGACATGGCTCAGCCCGCCCGACGCCATCACTGCGACGCGCTGGTCGGCATCCCAGGACTCGATGGCCTGACGCACGGCCTGACCCAAAGCGTAGCACCGCTTGGGCGTCGGCTGGTTCGGTGGATAGTAGGTATTGACCATCACGGGGACCATCGGCAGGGTGCTCCCGGGCCAGATGCGGCGGTACAAAAAACTAAAGGCGTGACCGACGCCGATCTCCTTGCGCAAACGGTCACAGCGGGCAATGTCGAATTCGTCGTTAATCAGTGACAGGACGCAATGCTCGGCCAATTCGTAGCCGGTGCGGTATTCTCCGGCGGTTTCCGCCCATCCACTCTCTTCGGCCGCCTTCCACTCGGAAGGGTTGCGGCCGGTATGTTTCACCACCGGGAGAGACTTGCCGTGATAGACGGCAAAGGTGGGCATGTTGTCGTCGTGGAACTGCTCGTGCTGGTCGTCGCCGAAAACCACGACCACATCGACCTTCGCTCTTTGCAGAACATCCCCGGTTGTTTTGATCGCTCTCTGACATGCCTCGTCTCTTTCCTGCATCTTTTTCTCTGTAAGTTCCCGGTCGATGTCCGGCTTGGCACGTTGCAGCAAGCCCTGATAATCCAAACGGGCATCATGCTCGTCTTTTTCCCGAAGCAAACGCCACTCGCGCGCGCGGATACTCAACTGGGGACTATGCGAAGCACCGATTCCTAAAACAATCTTTGCCATCTCTGCCTAGGATCCTGAGGTAACTATACGCTTCTCAGGGCCAGCGGATCAACCAACGTCACCGACTCAAAATCTCTATAAGCAAAGTTGAGCTTCTGTCAAGTGTCCTTGGGCTCTCTCTCAACAAGTGCGGTTCCTCAGGAGAAAACCTTCCGGCCTCGGTTCGAGAACCTCACCACCCTGGGCCTGTCGAAGGGCCTCCAACCTCCACGTCCCTGTGCCTTTCCTCCCTCGGAACCGGATGAATCGTAGCGCTGCTGCGCGGGGGGCCTGCTCCGAAGAAAAGGAGACGTCCGACACTAAAGCACCTTGAGGGAAACGAACCTAACAGGTTAGGCGCTTAGGGGCAGAGAAGTAGAGGTCCATCGGCTCCCGCTGAGGAGTAGGCCCCCTGCGCTTCTCTGGAGCACCACACTTTTCGAAATGGAGCCGTATGCTTGGCGCTTGATTCGGCCAAAAGATGACGATATAGGTTGGCCGGACGATAGAGGCCTAGGCTGGATGATTAGGGTGTTGCTCCCGACGGAAAGTCCAGTTCGCTTCTCAGTTCCTGGGATAGTTTGAAATTCAATGGCTTAATAAAGTTGACCTCAAAACAAAGGAGGCTCCGATGAAAGTCAATATAAAAAACTTGATCTTATCAGGGTTTTTCTTGTGTGCTCTTTCACTTTACCCAAATCCGGCCTTATCGGGCCCACTGGATCCTTATATCAAAGCAGCTAAAAAGGAAGGCTCAGTTAGGCTCGGCATCACAGTGAGAAAGACTAGTCATGGCAAGCCTACGGGCAAAAAATATCTGAAGGCATTTAACGACCGCTATCCTTTTCTGAAAGTGGAATTCAGAAGAATCGGCGGCTCCCGGGAACGGGAAAGGGTTTTTTCGGAAATGGCAGCCGGCCTTTTCAAATATGACGTTGTTGTTGTGAGCGAGACGATGGTCCCTAACGTTCTTAAAGCGAATATGGCTTGGGCTGTGGACTGGGAAAAACTGGGAGTCCCAAGGGCATTAATTCACCCGGACAAGGTGGGTGTGTCCTTAAGGACGCCGGTTTTTGGCATAGCTTATAATCGGGAGATGGTCTCGGATAAGGAGGCTCAAACCTTTACATGGGAAACCTGCACGGACCCAAAATGGCGAGGCAAAACTGTCATGGATGATCGGCCGCGCCATCTAAATATCCTTTATCAGGACAACGGCTGGGGGCGTGAAAAGACCCTCGATTACGCAAAACGCTGGAAGGCTAATCGACCCATCATGGAAGCCAGCCGCTCGACGGCAGCTCAAAAACTTTCCGTCGGGGCCTATCCTTTGATTTGTGGCTCGCCCCGGCGGCAGGTCAAGGATCTGAATGTCCATGCCGGTGTCCGTTCGATCGGCATCGCCTATCCGGAGCCGGTCCCGGTCGGGGTCGGGGATGTTATCTACGTGCCCAAAAAGGCTAAACATCCCAATGCCGGAATTTTATTCCTCGCTTGGTCGGCAACTCGAGAGGCACAAAATCTGCTCGACAAGGTCAACTTTTCTGGGCACCCCGCATTTGAAGGGAATGAAGTTCGGAAGGATCTCGAGGGAAAGAAAGTCGTTTATGGGAGCTGGGAATACAGCCTTCGGGCGGATGATATTCTGGCGGAGATCCTTATAACCATGGGATTTCCCGTGGTCCGCTAACGTCATAGATCCCAGACCTAAGCAAGAGTAAGTCTCATTAGGACTATGGCTGCCGTAGCCTTTTCTGACCGTTTCACGTGGGTTCGCCAACGCCTTGGACCTAATCTCCTTTTCGCTGGAGTGGTGTTGGTCCTGCTGTGGTTGATATTGGTTCCACTAGGGCAGCTAATCCTGAACAGTTTCCGGGCCGGTCATCCGGCTCTCCCCTCGCCATTTACCCTGCAAAATTATTTGGTGGGTTTCGCAAATCCATTAACGTATCAGATGATATGGAACACTTTCTTCTTTGCCGGTTTCGGGACCATCTTAACGGTGTCGATTGCAGTGCTGTTCGCCTGGTTGACGGAGAGGACGGATATGCCCGGCCGCAATATGGCCTGGAGCCTGCTTCTGATCCCCCTGGCGATGCCTGGATTTCTCTTTTCCATCGCGTGGATTTTCCTTCTCGATTCCCGAGTGGGCCTGATGAATATTTGGTTGCGCTCTCTCTTATCCTTTTTTGGAACTGAGCTCGAGACCGGCCCACTGAACATCTATTCGATGGCCGGTATGATTTACCTTGACGGTCTTCGTGGAGTGACGACGGTATTTTTGCTTGTCGTTGGGTCCTTCCGGGCGATGGATCCCAACCTGGAGGAGGCGGCGCGCATCGCTGGGGCGGGGGCATGGATCACCTTCAGGCGCATCACTCTTCCTACCTTGCTTCCAGCCATCTTTGCAGCGTTTCTCTACTCTTTTATTTCTTCGATGGAATCCTTCGAGGCCCCTCTGCTTGTCGGGCTCCCCGCAGGGATCTATGTCTATAGCACGATGATCTATTTCTCGACCCGCCTCATGCCGAGTTATGGGCTGGCTGCGGCTTTTGCCGTGAGCTATTGCCTTATAGCCGTCGTCCTTGTAGTGATTTACCAGCGAGTCACCCTGAGAGGTGTCGAGCGGTTCGCGACCATCACGGGAAAGGGTTATCGACCGCGCGTGGCCCGCCTGGGGCGGCTGCGCTGGCCGGCGCTCGGCCTAGTTATTTGTTATTTTACCCTGGCCGTTGCTCTTCCCCTTTTCATCCTGACCTGGGCGGCACTATCTCCTACTTACGCCCATCCCAGCTGGGAGGGCGTAGGTGGATTAACCCTGATACACTTTCGCCATGTTTTCTCTGAGCCAGGAATTTGGCAAGCCACACGGAATACCATCGTGGTCGCCTTGACGACGGCGACGCTGACGGTGCTTCTCTCCTTTTTCGTGTCGTGGATTGTCGTCCGTACGAGGATGCGGGGGCGTCTCTTGCTTGACAGTCTCACCTTTCTTGCGCACGCCATTCCGGGGATCGTGATTGCGCTGGCATTCATCTTTGTTTATCTCCAGGCCCCCTTCAAGTACCTCCAGCTTTACGGCACCGTATGGATCGTTTCTCTCGCCTTGGTGACTTCGTATATAGCTTTCACGACTCGGACGACGAATGCCGCCATTGCCCAGGTCCATAAGGAGCTGGAGGAAGCTGCCCGGATCTCGGGAGTGGGACGGATCACGACAATATTTCGCATTACGCTTCCGCTCATATTCCCGGCATTTGCGGCCGCCTGGATATGGGTAGCTGCACATGCTATCCGCTCCTTTTCCGTGCCGGTTATGCTGGCTAGCGAAGGGAACTGGACGCTGTCCGTGATTCTGTGGCGCATTTGGGATGAGCAGAATGCCTTGACTACAGCTGCCGCCCTCGGTGTTATCTTCATCCTTAGCGTATCGGCCCTTACTTTCCTGGGGCGGCGAGTGATCGTGAGAGCTTTCTCGGTGGAGTAGACAAGATGGAACTTATCGTTCAAAACCTAAAAAAGATCTTCAGGACTAATAAGGACGAGGTGCAAGCTGTTCACGGGGTCTCTTTTACCGTCCCCAAAGGTATGTTTTTTACGCTCTTGGGCCCCAGCGGCAGCGGGAAGACAACTATCCTCCGATGCGTCGGCGGCCTGGAAATGCCGGACAGCGGCGAGATTCGACTTGGGGAAAAGGTTTTCTACTCGGACGAGAAACGGATCGTCCTGATGCCGGAGGAGCGAGGCATCGGCATGGTGTTTCAGTCCTACGCTATCTGGCCACACATGACGGTCTTCAACAACATAGCTTTCCCATTAAGGTATGGCTTGAAGCGAGTCTCAAGCGCAGAGGTTAAAAACAAAGTCCATCGGGTCCTTAACCTGGTCCACATGGAAGGTCTGGAAACGCGCATGGCTACTCAGCTCTCCGGCGGTCAACAGCAGCGTGTGGCCCTTGCGCGGGCCCTGGTTTCCGAGCCGGACCTCCTGCTCCTCGACGAGCCGCTTTCCAATCTCGACGCCAAGCTGCGCGAAGAGATGCGCATCGAGATCCGTCGCATTCAGAAAACCCTGAACCTGACGACCATCTATGTCACCCATGATCAGGCCGAGGCCCTTTCCATGTCGGACCAGGTAGCCCTTCTCCGAAGCGGCAAGATCGTCCAGATCGGCGTCCCAAGGGAACTCTATGAGAGGCCCAGCGACGTTTTTACCAGCTCGTTTATCGGCACGAGCAATAAGCTCACGGGGACCCTTGAGCGCGTGGCCAAAGAAGGGTCTCTCGGAATGGTTAGGATTCAGGGACGCGATTTGATCTGCCTGATCGGAGAAGGCTGCAAGGTAAAAAAGAAAGTCGTCGTCAGCATCCGTCCCGAGGATATCGAAGTTGCCATTGTCAACAATCCGACCGAAGACGGCTGGAAAGGCGTCGTTCGCCAGGTGGTCTACTTCGGAGACAACATGAGCTGCGAGATCGACACGGCAGGAGAGATCCTCCGCGCCAAACTCCATCCTTCCGTCAAACTCGAAGAAGGCCAACAAGTGCTTTTGAGCTTCAGATCCGAGCGGTGCGTCGCCTTCCCACCCGAGGCCTCAAACGATGGGGCCCCATGAGGTAAAAGTTTCCCCTCACGACCACAATCACGCTCCTATTTCTGTGAGTTCTCATCGCTGATCGGGAAGCTTCAGATACAGGGCCCATACACCTCCCGAAAGGATGAGGCCTCCCGCCGAGGTGAAGCCCAGAGCGAAAGAGCTCGTGTCGCCTACGATACCGAGAAACACCGGGATCAATCCGCTCCCCGTGATAAACTCTTTGCGAGCGCAGGATCCCTTTTTGCCTTTACGCAAGGAGCTAAAGAAGGCGTCTGCGTCGGGAAAAACAAAACCTTGATTTTCTCAAGAAGGAGGAGACTATCCCCTGGATATTGTAACTCACGGCATTACAGGACTTCTTGTTTCTCGCGCTGTTCCGAGCGGGCACAATGTTTCCATTATGGCGGCCGGTCTTATTGGTGCGCTGGCTCCAGACTTGGATGCTGCGGCTAGGCTTTGGGATCCCATGGCAGTTATCACTGTGCATCGCGCCGCCACACATTCCTTAATCGGTGGACTGTTAGTCGCTTTAGTAGTGGCGATATTGGTGTGGGGCTTCACCCGGGAGAATTTCTTCGGCCTCTTTGGTATTGCCTATCTTGGACTTCTGTCGCATATAGGATTAGACGTCCTCACATCTTTCGGAACAGCCATTTTGTGGCCTCTAACGAACCGACGTTTCGCTTTGTCGCTACATTATGTCGTTGACCCGATCTTTACCACTCTTGTTCTTAGCTTGCTGATTGGCTCGTTTCGGTTGAGCCGAAAGAGGACTTCTCTGGCACGGGCAGCCCTTGTAGGGATCGTAGCGTATGTGTTCATTACATGGGTTCACCAATCCATAGCACTCACGCAGTGGGAAAGATTTACAACGTCTCAGGGAATAAGGCCAATCCGATCGGCTGTTATCCCGCTCTTCCCTGGACCTCTTCGCTGGCTGGGGTTGGCTGAGACAGAGACGGCATTATATCAAAAACCTTTTTGGCTTTATGGACAAGCTTCAGGACCTCCTCATCTCTTTTCTAAGACCAATGATGAGGATTTCAAATCTGTGCGGCAGTTAAGAGAGGTGCAGCTTTTTTTGAACTTTGCCCGCTTCCCATGGCGTCGCGTGCGGACCGAGGGGTCTTTCCGAGTTTTTGAGTATCGAGACCTAGCCTTTGCTGATCATCCGATGGGTATACTGGGGGGACCCTTGTCCCTACGGATCTGGGTAGATGAATCGAACTCCGTCAGAAAAGTAGAGCTTGGGCATCGGTTTTAGACTATGTGCGCGGTGATAGAGAGATTTTGACATGTCGCCAACGAGGGAGAAGCTTCCAATCTGCCTCCTGAATCCTGAACGGTATCGTTAAGTGGTAAGAAAAGAGAGAAATAAAACTGTTCCATTACTGGTAACCAGCCTCCTGTTATTAGTGGTCTCGGCTAAGGGTTGCAGCGAGGCCGTTGCTCAGCAGCGTTCTCAATTAAAAGCGGTGGGCAAAATCGTTGGTAGGGTGCGATTAGAGGGCACCTTTAAAAGGCCTCCACCCCTAGAGGTCTATAAAAACAGGGGTTTCTGCGGCTCCGAGGTTCCCAATGAGAGCCTCATCGTCAGTGCCGATGGAGGTGTCCAAAATGTCGTCATTACCATCCGCGGAGCTGCCAGCGAAAAACCGGTGAGTCCATCAAAAGACCTCGTTCTCGACAACAAAAAATGTGCCTTTGTTCCTCGTGTTCAGGTGGTCCCTGTAGGGAGTCATGTGTTACTTTTGAACAGCGACCCGATCCTCCACGATGTCCATGCTCGTCTCGGCTTTGAGACGCTCTTTAATATCGGTCTTCCACCTTGGCGGCAAGTTAAGAAGCACCTCACGAGGACTGGGATTATCGCTATCCAGTGCGATGTTCTCCATACATGGATGACCGCCTATATTGTGGTCACGTCGAGTCCGTATTTTGCTGTGACGGATGAAAGAGGGGAGTTTGCCATAAAGGGCATCCCGGTTGGCAGTTACGAACTAGAGGTTTGGCATGAGAGGTTGGGGCGCCAGTCAAGAAAAGTGGCGGTTAAGGAAGGCCATAGCTCTAGACTCGATCTCGTTTTTCCTTGCCTTTCCTGTTAAATGATACGACGTTCTGGGCTTTGTATGCCGAAGATACTAATGCCCTGTATTTAAGGTGTTAACGGTTTGGAGATAGAGCAAGAGAAAAAATCGGCGCGGTAAGTCCAGGAAATCTTGGATCGGCGTGTTTTCGCCTTTTTCTTAGGGGGGTTTCCTCATTTCAGAGTGACGAGATAGGCGGAAAGCTCTTCAATTTGCTTTCGCGTGAGGCCCATTGCAGGAACAATCGGGTGGGCGTCCATCTCGAGGTTCGAACCGGAGCGGGTAACGTCGCCCGCCAGCCAGAGCCTGAGATGATCCTCCTTGAGGCGCTGGCCTGCATGCGCCAGATTTGGTCCTTCGAACCTCGGTGGGAGACTCTTTTCCGGTCGGGCGTTCAACTCGTGGCAAGCGCCGCAGCGGAGGCGGGCGAAGAGCCTGGCGCCCCGTTTCGCCTTCGCCTTTTCGTCTGCGTGAGGCCTTGCGTGTTCGTGCGTCCTCTTGTCCTTCAGGGTCAACAGGAATTCCGCGATGGCCTCTGCCTCCTCGTTGGTCAATCTAAAATCGGGCATTCTGGAGGAGCGGCCCTCGGTGTAGCCGATGGGGCGGATCTTCGAGGGATTTTTCAGGAATTTGACCAGCCATTCCTTCCGGACACGGCTTCCCTCGTGGGCGAGAGAGGGACCGGCCTCGAGCCGCTCGTGCATCCCTCCAACGTCATGACATCCGGCGCAGTTCAGCTCGTTCATGAGCTGCGCGCCATAGGCACGGGTCGCCTGCGGATGGCGCTTTTTCGCGGCAGCATAGGCAGCGGATTTTTCCCGCGACGGGCTCAGGCTCAGGATGTATTCGGTGATGGCGTTTATCTGTTTCGTTTCATCGCCGCCGAAGATCTCATCGGGTCCGGAGTCGGGTCCTTCGAAATAGGTCGGCATCTTCGTCCCGGGCAGCAGCTTCTGGGGATCCTGAAGCCATTGAACGATCCAATCTCGACGGAGCCTTCGGCTCGAAATTTCCAGGTCGGGCGCCCAGCCCTCGGTCGGACCTTCGGGCTTCTTTTCTCCTTTCTGGTGACAGCTCCAACAGTCAAAATATTCCGACGACATCAGCTTCTTTCCCTCTTCGAGAAAGGTCTTCCGCTCGGCAGAGGACAAGTTGATGGGGGGAAAGAAGGGCCGACTGATTCCTACCATATCTTTGCTTATGTGCCGGACCAGCGCAACGGCTTCTTTCTCCGTCAGGCGGAAGTCCGGCATCCGGATCTTCAGCCAGGGGCGGATCGTGTGCGGCTTCTGCAAGAAATCGAAAAGCCAGTCAGGGCGAAATTTGTCTCCTAGGTTCGTCAAATCGGGCGCCACTCTCCCCTGCCTCCCGCCGTGGCCGGCGCCGTGTTCGAGTTCGGGCCTGATGTAATGGCAGGCGTTGCAGTGCAGGGCAGAGATCAGGTTGGATCCTTTCTCCTGTTGGGGAGTGAGGCCTTTAGGGACACCTCCATGGCCCTCCGCAGCGCTCATGCCGGGCCAATGGGGTTCCTCTTTCGCGGAATGGTCTCCTGGCGCTTTGTCCATCCCGTGGTGGCCTTCTGCGGCCTTCTTTGGAGTTGGCGACGATTTTTTCCCGCCGTGAGCATGGCCCTCATCGGGGGGTGCACCTCTCGAGAAGCCGACGGAGATCATCAAAAAGAAAGCGAAGAGAAAACATCCGGAGAGGATCCATCTATGGGAGCGGAGAATACGTCGCTTCATTTTGAAGTTTCCTTGGCGGCAAATTCGGCCTCAATTGGGTCCGATTGCTGGCGTCGGTCTTGACCAATAAGGATAAGCAAAAAATGAGCGCATAACTCTTTCATTTTAGCGCCACTTCAAGAGGCCCTTTTAGCATTTTCAGATAATTTTAACTTGATTTCAACCGACCGTATTAAATCGGCTAACTGGTTGATTAGCCTTCTGGCCTTGCTTGGCTAATGGACCGGCCAAGGGCAGACACCCCTTTGCCTCCTTCCGTGATCCTATCCTCATCGGGCGCTCTCGTGGGGGTCATTGTCACGGACTGGGCGGTTAGGCGCCTTCATGGGAGGAGGCCACCTGTCATCCGAGGATATATTGGCTTCTTGGGGTGATGGCGTTCCTTCCAGCGTGGGCTATCGCCCTATGAGGTCTCCTGTGAGCACTATTCAGTTAAGGCGATTGACGCTGTTATCCTTATTACAAGAAGGAGGCCTTCTCGTCCGAAACCACCAGAATCAGGGATTCCTTGAGAATGGTTTTGCTAACGCATGGAAGCGCTTGGTACTTTCTTGAGTACTCCTATAGACACATCGAAGCAGATCGAAATCCGCAAACTACGACGCGAAACTGGTTCATAGCGAGTTGGTTAGCGGTGTTGGTTGCCAAAGGTACTGTGGCAACCAGAGGCTTTATCCTTACTTCTCCGGGCTCGTCCTTGTGGATCATTGCCTTTCATTCTCGCTCTGCGGTGACTATGGAATTGAGCAGAGGTGCGCAAGTTCGGCCTATCAAAGAAATCACACTGCCTCTTGAAAAAGAAGAGCAATCAAGATATCAGTTGCATTTCATGAAACGTTTCGGTGTTATTTCTCTCTGTTTCGTTCTTCTCTACGCCGGGGTTGCCTGGGCGTTGGATGAATGTCTGCGCCATGGCGAGCATGTCGCTCAACATGATGCCGTCATTACCGCTCCTGTTGCTTTCGATTCATTCTTGGTAAGGACTTCGAGTCTTCCTCAGCGTCCAGTCACGAAACTCCATTGTCATGACGTTCGTTATCAGATCGGTCCTATTCTACAGCCTTCCCCTAGTGCAAGGCTAGCATCCTTTGTCGATAAGGTTTCACTAAAGCGATCTTTTTTTACAGGATCGGTAGTTTCAAGCGAGATCAATGAGTTTGCGCTAAAGACCCTTTTCGAGCTTTCGGGTTCGTTTTCCTTCTTAAGCAGCTCACCACGCCATCTCTTTCTCTCCGTTCTTCGGATCTAGCACACCCCTTAGTTCTTCGCTCGGTGATTTCTCCCAGGCATCTCTGGGTTAAGTGTATTATTCGGTTTCCGACCAGTCCGTTTGACTGGGCGGGGTCAAAACGTTTTTAGAGCTAGACAGAGGGATAATTTATGGTTGCTTCACGGTTCATCAATTTTATTTTTATCTTAGGGGCGGTTTTTCTTTTCCTTTACTCTCCGACGGTTGCAGCCGAGGAGATCAAGCTGGATTTGGGGAAGGCCATTAAGTTTGGTTTAGAGCGGAACTTGGACCTCAAGGCCAAAGAGGTTGAGTTGGGGCTG
>JAUXIP010000278.1 GCA_030620935.1 Deltaproteobacteria bacterium
TCCTTGGTTGTATTTTGATCCTGGGTGCCGTAATGGCACTGAATGGGAACCTTGATGCCCTTAAGTTCCAGGGGATCTGGGAAAAGGCTTTGATAAAAAATAACCCCTGTGGCGAACTTGCGGGAGCGCGCCAGTCCGTAGAGCGCCAATCCTCCGCCCATACAAAAACCGGCCAGGGCAATTTTTCTTCCTTGTACACAGGGAAGGCTGCGAAGGTAGGCTACGCTGTCAATGATCTTTTCGACAGCCCGATCGACGTTAAGGGAGGTCTTGAGATAGGCGGACAACGCAGGATCCGTGGAAATCTTCCCGTGAAAAAGATCCGGTGACAAACAGACAAGCCCCTCTTTGGCGAATTTCCGGCCGACGGCCCTCTGGGCACCGTCGACGCCTCGGTATCCGTGCAGCAGAACCAGCGCAGGCGTCGGGCGGTTCGCTACAGGACGCGCCAGGAATCCGTCCACAATTTCCCCTCCGCTTTTATACGCCGCGTGCATAGAAACGATTCGCTGCTTCATTTCATCTCCTCCTGAACCTCATCCGAAGTTGGAATAGAATCCAAATGGCTTACGTCTCCCCAGGTACGGAGCACCCAATGTCCTTTGTCGTAACCAAAGGCATTGAGGCTCCCATTGACAAAGTCGAAGTAGCAGGGAGCTTCGAGGGGAATGGACAACGTGTGTCTGAAAAGCCCGCTGAGAACTCCTCCGTGAGTGACGACGAGAATCATTTCTCCCGGATGTCTTCCGGCAAGGTCCTCTAGGCAGCCCAGGGTGCGCTCGACATGCTGTCGGCGGCTTTCTCCTCCAGGAATGACGTAGTCAGGATCGGCTGTTCTGTGGCAACGGTACTCTTCTGGATGGTTTTTCCGGATTTCATCGGAATTGAGCCCCTGGAAAACACCGAGGTTCCTTTCCCGGAGCCTTTCATCGACCACGACAGGGTGGCCGGTAACACCCGCCATGATTTTCGCGGTCCGGTAGGCCCGACCGAGGTCGCTGCTATAGAGAGCTTTTACATTTTCATCTCTTACCCGTTGGCTGAGGGCTTGAGCCTGAGCAACGCCCATGGCCGTCAGCGGGCTATCGAGATGCCCTTGCCATCTGCCTTCCAAATTCCACAGAGTCTCGCCGTGCCGGACGATGATGACGTGGGTTTGATCCATAGCTTATCCATACCCCAACCGAGGACCAATGGTCTCGCCTCAAAGGGTGAAGGTGACCCATCATTCCGTGGATGTCAACATGACAAAAAGAATGGGATCAGTTGACCGTTTGCGAAGAAGTGCCTGACGCGGCAAACCCGAGGAGGTCCAGCAGTACTGCTTCCCGATCTCGGAGAGAAGGCGCCTCCAACAGCGCCTGCTTCTCGGCAGGCTGAAAAGGCAACGATGCTCCCAACAAGTTGATAAGCTCGATGTCAGCGAATCGCTCAAGCCTATCCATCTGTAATTGCAGACCATGTGTTTGCGCGTACTCTTGGAGAGTCTGAACTAAGGCGACACGGTTGCACCGCCAACTCTGCTCTACGGTTGAATCGGAAAAGTCCTTATAGACGGCCTTGACTCGGCGATAGCCCCGAAGCAAAGGTATTTCTTTTTCTATGCGAAATCGGTGGATGCCTTTTACTTGAATCGTGTAACAGCCGTCCGGCAGTTTCGCTGATCGCTCAATGTAACCCGCACAGCCTACTTTGTAGAGTTGGGGGATCTCCTTCTCCGCGCCGGGCAAGGGTCGATTGTCCTGCTGCGGGATAAAAGGTTGAATCATGCCGAAAACTCCCTCCGCCTTTAGAACATCGTCGACCATATTACGATAACGTGGCTCGAAGACATGCAAGGGGAGAACCATCCCCGGCAGGAATAAAACACCCGTCAGTGGAAAAACCGGAAGGATTTCCGGCAGGGATTTAGGTGGGGGACTTACCGTTGCCATCCTTAACCTTAACATCAAGAGCCCTCACCTCGAGGGCTCTTGATGTTCAAAAGATCATTGAAGAACTGATCGATAGTTAGGCTGAAAGATTCCGACTATGACTATCGTCGATCTGTACCGGAATGGCCTTCCCCGCTAGTTTTTCTGGGAGCGGAACTGAGATTTCAAGGACACCGTTTTTATAGTTTGCGTTGACCTTTTCTCCGTCAACTCCCTTGGGAAGGGCAAGCTTTCTCTCAAACCTGCCGTAGGACGTTTCTCTGTAGTGATAGTTCTTGTCGTTGACCTCGTCCGAGCTTCTGCGCTCACCCCGGATAATCAAGGTGTCGTTCTCTACAGAGATCTCAATCTTTTTTGGATCTACGCCTGGAAGATCCAGACGAACGACCTCCCGACCATCTTTCGAGAAAGTCTCCAGAGAAGGCAGCCACCCTGCAGGCAGAGCCTCAGCCTCGCCGCCTGACCAGAAAGAAGAAAAGAACCGATCAAAGAGATCGTCAGTATCTCTATGCCAGCCCACGATATCTCGATATGGATTCCACCTCACCAATGTTCTCATAATGTTACCCTCCTTTATTTTTCTTGTCCAACTCAGTAGGCTGGCCAGCCCATTCGGTTTGTTATAAAAGTAACCACAGTTTACGACTTGTCAAGGGGGTACCAAAAGGGAAAAGCGCCACTAAAAAGTCCTTCCATCACAATTCATTCCTGGTATATTGCGATTGTGGCCAAAGAGAAAATCGTCTACGCCTGTCAGAGTTGCGGTTTTCAGTCGCCTAAGTGGTTGGGGAGATGTCCCGACTGCAACGAATGGAACAGCCTTATTGAAGAGCGAATGGAGCGCGCTGCGCATCCGCGCGGTGAGCTCAGCCTCGGAACCAAGGAAGCTCCGGTGCCGATCCACAAGATCGCGACGAGTGAGGAAGACAGGGCGCTCTCCGGCATCGGGGAATTCGACCGCGTCCTGGGCGGTGGCCTGGTCTCGGGGTCCGTCGTATTGATCGGCGGAGATCCGGGGATAGGAAAATCGACCCTTCTACTGCAAGCCTTCGCGGCATTGAGTCAAAAGGGGCACTGTTGTCTCTATATCTCCGGTGAGGAATCACCGAGACAAATCAAGATGCGGGCCGAGAGATTGGGTATCAGCCCACCCAACCTCCTCGTCTTGAGTGAAACCTCGCTGGAGAGAATCATCGACCACATTAAGAAGATCAAACCGTCGGTCCTGGTCCTCGACTCGATTCAAACCATCTTTAGCTCCTCTTTTCCCTCCGCACCGGGAAGCATCGGGCAGGTAAGGGAATGTTCCGGATCGATCATCGTACTGGCGAAAAAAACCGGCCTCAGCACCTTTTTGATCGGTCACGTAACGAAGGACGGATCGATCGCCGGCCCTCGCGTCTTGGAGCACATGGTCGATACCGTCCTCTATTTCGAAGGCGAACGGGGGCATAATTTTCGCATTTTAAGAGCGGTAAAAAATCGCTTCGGCTCGACGAATGAGATCGGCGTTTTCGAAATGAAGGAGGCGGGACTCCGGGAGGTTACCAACCCCTCGGAGATTTTTCTCATGGAGCGGCCTCTTCAAGTTCCTGGATCCACGGTGGTCTGCAGCATAGAGGGAACACGCCCCATCCTGGTGGAGCTCCAGGCCTTAGTGAGTCCTTCCTTCCTGACCCTTCCTAGACGGACGACGATCGGCGTGGACCACAATCGGGTAGCTCTTCTCGTGGCCGTCCTGGAGAAAAAGATGGGAGTGAATCTCTTTAACCAGGATATCTTCGTCAACGTCGCCGGTGGAGTTCGTGTGGACGAGCCGGCGGTGGATCTCGGAATTGTCGCTGCCGTTGCATCAAGCCATCATGAAAAAGCCATCGATCCGAAAACCGTTCTCTTTGGCGAGGTAGGTCTGACCGGAGAGATCCGTGGGATCTCGCAGGCCGAGGCGCGCGTTAAAGAGGCGGGAAAACTAGGCTTCGAGCGCTGCATCCTCCCTAAAAGCAATAGCGCCCAGCTAACCCATATCAAAACTCCCTCCCTTCTGGGAGTGAACTCACTAGCGGAGTGTTGGCAGATCCTGTTCTAATCAGACCGTTAAAAAACCCTGTTTTCAGACCGGTCAAAAAGGTCCCAGGTGCGAGGCTTCGACCGTGAGCTCAGCCGAACGGCGCGCGAGAAAGCGA
>JAUXIP010000130.1 GCA_030620935.1 Deltaproteobacteria bacterium
ACATAGGCACTTGAGATGTCTGCACCTACCGAAACATCAACGTTGGCCGGATAAGCTACGTTCAGAGTCACAGAAGATATGGCAAAGAAAAATGTTAATCCGAGAATTCCCCTTTTCACTGTAGTTCCTCCCTTGCTAAATAAATTAACGGTATATGCCCGATAGTGTTTAAGGGCACTCGTCGTTGCTCTATTCATCTAACAAACCCCCTTCTTTAGCTTAGGACCATCCTGGTCCTTCTTGTCATTAACAGACGTACTCTTTTTTAAGCAAAAAAGAGACACTTCCGTCATTATTTCATAGATAATAGCAATTTAAATGCCATAAGATCACTATCTTAGCAACTCCCCCGTATTCACTTGAAGTTACGGCTAGGTCTGCAGTTAAGACGCCGCTTTGACTGCTGCAAAGTGCCTAAATCTTAGTCAGATGACGACTACCGATTGGGCAGAAGTCCTATTTTTACAGGGTGTTGAAAACCCCTCAATTCAGGCCGGTCAAAAAGGAGCGCCTCCTATGTATCCCCCTGAGGAAAATCCATCGCCCTATTAACCTTTACCGCGCACGCTTTCAACTCCGGCTGGCGCGATATCGGATCCCTGGCAGTCACTGTAAGATTGTTTGCCGCCTTAAAGAAGCCTTCCTGCCTGCCCCAATGAAACGGCAAAAAGCAGACGCCCGGGACAATCTCATCCGTCACCCGCGCCTGTGCCATCACTTTGCCGCGGCGTGAGATGACTTCGACGAAATCGGCGTCTTTGATGCCGAATTGCTTGGCGTCCGCACGGTTAATCTCCAGAACCGGGTCTGGAGCGCTTTTCCTTAAGCTTTCGACCTTTCCGGTGCGCGTCATCGTATGCCAGTGGTTCTTGACGCGTCCCGTAGTCAGCACCAGGGGGTATTCGTGATCGGTCGGCTCGAAAGGCTCAGCGTGGTCGACGGAAATGAATTTCGCCCTGGTGTCGGACGTTGGAAAGCGAGCACTTTCGTAGAGCCTCGATGTCCCCGGATGATCGGCCTCAGGACAAGGCCACTGGAGCGGCCCCCCTTCTTTGAGCTTTCCATAACTCGCGCCGGAATAGTCGCAGACGGTTCCTTTGGTCAGCGCTGCAAATTCGGCAAAAATCGATTCCGAGGATTCATAGGAAAAAGCTTCGCCGAAGCCCATCTCACGGGCGAAGAGCGTGATGATCTTCCAGTCCGCTAGCGCCTCTCCGGGTGGGTCGGCAATCCTCGGCATATAAGTGATCCGCCGCTCGGAGTTCGTCATCACGCCTTCTTTCTCGCTCCACTGCGCCGCGGGAAGAAGCACATGCGCAAATTGACTCGTGCCGGTAGGGTGATAAGCGTCTTGCACCACGACCAGCTCGGCTTGCCTCAACGCCTTCTCGACCAGATCGGCGTTTGGCATCGACACCGCAGGATTGGTGCAGAGTATCCACACCGCTCTGACTTTTCCGTCGGCCATGGCCTCGAACTGTTCCAAAGCCGCCAATCCGGGCTCGGCTGAAATCCGCTCGCAAGGAACACCCCAAAAGCGGGCGACTTCTTCACGATGTTTAGCCACTTTGACGTTGCGGTAGCCCGGCAGTAGATGAGAAAGGCCTCCCACCTCCCTTCCTCCCATAGCATTGGGCTGGCCGGTCAGGGAAAAAGGGCCGCATCCCGGCTTGCCGATTTTCCCCGTGGCAAGATGGAGATTGTGAATGGCATTGTTTTTGTGCACCCCGACCGTGCTCTGATTGATTCCCATGCTCCACAAGGTAAGAGCTTTTTCCGCTTTGCCGAAGATCATGGCAGCCTCAACGATCAGACTTGCCGGAACGCCGCAGATCTTTTCCGCTACCTCAGGCGGATATTTCTCCACGGTCGCGACAGTCTCGGCAAAACCCCTGGTATGTTTCACAACGAAGCCCAGATCTATGAGATCTTCCGTGATCAGCACATGAAGGATGCTGTTGAGTAAGGCGATGTCCGTCCCAGGCCGGATAGGAAGATGCAGGTCGGCAAAATCCGCTGTTTCGGTTCGTCGCGGATCAACGGCGATGATCTTCACTCTGTCCGGCTCGCTCAACTTCCTTCGCTTGATCCGTTTAAACGTTACCGGATGACAGTCGGCCGTATTCGTACCGATGAGAAAAAAGCAGTCGGCAACGTCGATGTCCGTATAAGCAGCCGGCGGACCATCAGAGCCGAGGGAACTCGTATACCCAGCGACAGCGGAGGCCATGCAGAGACGGGAGTTGGTATCGAAATTGTTCGTCCCGAGAAAGCCTTTGGCAAGCTTGTTCGCGACGTAATACTCTTCGGTGGTCAATTGCCCGGAGCCATAAAAGGCCACGGCATCGGGACCGTGCTCGTCGATAATCTCGCGGAATCTCTTTGCCAGAAACCTTAGCGCCGTGTCCCAGGAGACCCGCGCGAAAGGTCCTTCCTGGCAACGGCGTATTTGGGGATAGAGCAACCGGTCGGGAGTTTTCAGCGTCTCCGGCAAATAAACCGCTTTGGCGCAGAGATCACCGAGGCTGGAAGGATGATCGGGATCTCCCTTGATCTTCGCCACCGAGCCGTTCTTCACGCCGGCAAGAAGGCCGCAGCCCACACCGCAGTAAGGGCAGTAGGACTTTACCCAGCGCTCCACCTCGCCATTGGAAATCCGCTTCATCGCTTTTCCTTCATGAGGACACGTTGACTTCCACACTGGCCCATTCTCTGGTCCAATCGTGCTGCACGTAGGCAAGAACGATTGCGCAGTAAAAAGCGGCCAAGCCGAATAATAAAAACCCGGTGCCGTAAGAGCCGCTGAGATCCTTCAAGATCCCCAGAAGAGAAGGCAGGAGAAAACCGCCCAAACCCCCGGCTGCCCCCACCACTCCGGTCGCCATCCCGATCTCCTTTTGGAACCGCTGCGGCACGAGCTGAAACACCGCCCCGTTGCCCATCCCCAGTGCGCTCATGCCGAGGAAGAGAGCGAATACCACCCATGGGAGAGGTGGAAGTTGTCCGACAAATAACATGAGGCTGCCGACGATCCCGTAGAGGGCGAGAAGACATCTGATGCCGCCAAAACGATCGGCCAGAAGGCCTCCGAACGGACGCACGAAGCTCCCGGCAAAAACGCACAGGGCGACAAGGTTCCCTGCCATAACGCGGCTTAAGCCGTACTGGTCGTGAAAGAATATGGCGAGAAAGCTTGCCAGGCCGACAAAGCCGCCGAAGGTCACCATGTAAAAAAGACTGAACCACCAGCTGTCCGGCTCTTTGAGCACGGAGAGATAGTGACTCAGACGTTGCTGTGATTGCGGCGTGGGCTGCTCCTTGGCAGCAAAGCGAAATATGATCAAGGTGAGAAGAACCGGAACGATGGCGAGACCAAAGACCCCGTGCCAGCCCACAAGCTCGGCTAGACGCGGGGCAAAAAAAGCGGCCAGCACCGTCCCCATATTTCCCGCCCCGGCTATTCCCAATACCAAGCCTTGATGCTGCGGGGGATACCAGCGGCTGGCCATAGGGAGGGCTACCGCGAAGCTCGCACCAGCAACTCCAAGTGCTAACCCTACGAGTAATATCCCCTCCAAACTCTTTCCTCCCAACCAACCTCCGAACAGAGGGATCAAGGTAAGGATGAGTCCTAGTGTGCCAATTTTTTTAGGTCCAAAATAGTCGGTAGCGATCCCCAGAGGAAGGCGGAGCAAAGAACCTGCCAGGATGGGGACAGCAACCATGAATCCCTTCTGCGTGGGCGAGAGTCCAAAATCCTCGGCGATATAGACTCCCAGGGCACCCATGATGATCCAAACCATCGTGCTTGTGGTGAAATAGAGAGAGGCACTGAACAGCGTGCCGAGATGACCCACTTTGAAGAATCCTTTGATGTCCGCGCGTCGCACCGTGTACCTCCGTCAATCCGTTATCGAGAAGCCGTCGCCGTCAGCGACCAGCTTGAAAATCTTCGCCTTGAGCTTCGGGTCTGTTGAGCAGGCCCCCGTCTGCAAATGAAACTTGTAACCGTGGAGCGGGCAGACGACCTCGCCATCCTCGATCCACCCTTTGCAAAGCTGCCCGCCTTCGTGCGGACAGATATTCTGGATCGCGTGCAGTTGTCCTTCGTGCTTAAAGACCGCCACTTCATCGCCATTCAGGCGGACTAATTTTGTGGAGCCTTCTTCGATTTTTTGTGGATCGATTACAGGGGATAATGCCTTCGTCCCATTCGGCGAAGCGACGACCGGGACCGGGAGCTGGGATATTTTCTGCAGTTGCTGCCGCATCGCTTTAAAAGCTCCATGGCGAACCAGCCCTTCGAGAATGTAGGGAAGATCGCTGCACGGCACATCTTCCATGATCTTGACCGAAGGGTTGGATTCCGGGCCCGTCGATCCGCCGACGAAGAGATCTACGGCATCCACCACCTGCCCGTTGCGCCGGATGTTCTTTCCCAAAAGTCCGATGTCCGCCACCGCATGGTTGCCGCAACCGGCCGGGCAGCCCGACCAGTGAATTCGAACCGGCTTGGTCTTGCCGAGTTTTTCCTCTAAATGGCGCGCCGTCTTTAGCGCCAGCTCTTTCGTCTCGATGAGTGCAAAGTGGCAATAGTCCATGCCGGTGCAACTCACCAGGCCGCGCATCACTTCCGAGGGGTCATAGCGAAGTTCTTGCAGGAGGGGCTCAGCAGTGAGGTCGCCGACTTTTTGATCGGGCACGTTGGGAATGATGAGATTCTGCCCGATGGTCAACCGAATCGCGCCGTTGCCATATGCCTCAGCCAGGCGAGCAACTTCCACCATCTGGTCCGTACTGATCCGACCCACCGGCACGGTGAGACCCACATAGTTCAGTCCGGCCTGCTTCTGGCGGAATATGCCCACGTGGTCCGCATGCTTCGTCGATCTTTCATCCTTGCCTGCAGTGGGAAGCGGCCGGTCGGTCCTACGCTCCAGTTCCCGGCGGAATTTCTCTACTCCCCACGCATCAACAAGAAACGCCAATCGTGCCTTGGTGCGGGACTCACGAGCGCCATGATCGCGAAAGATCAGCACGATGGAGCTGCAAATCTCCGCTGCTGCTTCCGGTCGGACAAAAAGATCCAGGGGTGAAGCGACGCGGTAGCCGCCCGATCCCATCTTTCCTCCGACCGCTACATTGAATCCCTTGACTTCCGATCCGTTGATTTCTTTGGTCGCCGGCGTGAGCGCGATGTCTTGCGACTCCGCATGGCTGCAATTTTCTTTGCAGCCCGTAATAGTCACGTTGAATTTCCGTGGAAGATTGGTATAGGCCTTATTGCCCACGAACATATTGTTGAATTCCCGGACCACCGACGACGCATCGAAAAGCTCGTTGGGCGTGAGCCCGGCGACTGGGCAGCCGACGACGTTGCGGAGGTTGTCCATGCCGGTTTGCAGCGAGACGAGCCCCACTTCCTTCAATCGCTCCCAAATCTCTGGTACGTGCTCGATCCTGAACCAGCGGAGCTGAAGTTGCTGTCTCGTCGTGAGGTCCGCGAAGCCCTTGCCGAACTTTCGACTCAGGTCGGCAAGCGCCCGCACCTGAGCGGAGTTGCTGATCCCGTTGGGGATGCGCACGCGCATCATGAAGTGGCCGGGAGTCTGGCGGCGGAAAAAGACCCCGGTCCATTTGAGCCGGTCCCGATCGCCCTCGGGAATCGCCTCCCATCCTTCCTGGGCGAAGCGCGGCACGTCGTGAATGACGTCTAAGCCATCCTTTTCCGCTTTTAACCCTTCGATCTTGTTCATAGGCTCTCTCCAAAAAAACAGAAGGGCGCACACAGTGTCCTGTGAGCGCCCTTGCCCTTGTGTGCGAAGGCTGCACCGCCTTCGCAAAAATGAAACAAGCCTTATGCTACGGCTTCACCTCTGAAGCTCCATTGCTTTACCTGCATCATCACGCTCAATCGACCTGGCTCCGCTACTCGTTAAAGTTGGAGTCCGCCTTGCCATTACACGCCAAGGCAGACCTTCCCCAACTCCTTCGAAAGGAGGATCCAAAGAAGGAAAGGGGATAATACAAAAAAAGCACTACACCGTTTTTCGGTGAGCGCCCTTGCTCATCGTTATAACGAGGCCCCTTTGCCTTCGGTTAATTTAATAAGCAACCTTTATGCCAATTGCGAAATTCTGAAATTACTAGTGTTTTTAAAACCTCATTCTTTTATTCAAATGAATATCGCCTATTCTTTTAGCAGACCACGCCTAAATAGTAAGCATCAAGGCTTACCTATATCGACCGATCGACTTGAAAAAAGGGACCGTCCCGATTGAAAATTTGGCTCTGCGGGAAACCAA
>JAUXIP010000208.1 GCA_030620935.1 Deltaproteobacteria bacterium
GCCCCTGACTCAGGTACCAACTTGCTTTCGAGATCTCACACAGGCTCGCTAGCAAAACAGGTAAGTTCCGACTTTATTGTGGCACACAAGGTATCGGATAGGGATAAGTAAGTCAAAAAGATTATTCCTTAAGCTAGACATATATTTATATTTATGTGATGCCTCAGGAGCCCTCGCACGGATATTTCTTAGGCTACTGGCCTGAGGAGTTGGAAGAAGAGGCAAGACAGGCGGCGGCAGGAGAGTACGACAAAGTCGGAGAGAAATTGAAACAGACCAGAGTCCCTGTGGGAGAAGGTGAAACCTTAAAGTCGATGAGAGAAAAATGGGGCAAGAGTCACTTCGGGAGAGCCGAGTGAAAGACGGCGCGGCCGACCGTTCTCAGATTTATCTACTCGGCTATGAAGCAAACCGTTAGAGTTAAAATCAACGGCCGGCTGTACCAGGAAGAGGTCGAACCCCGACTGCTCCTTTCTTATTTTCTCCGTGAAACGATCGGTCTTACAGGTACCCACGTCGGCTGCGTGATCGGTGAATGCGGCGCCTGCACCATTCTTTTAGACGATAAGTTGGTCAAATCCTGCCTCCTCTTTGCCGTACAGGCGGACAACAGAGAGATCCTCACCATTGAAGGGCTCGCAAAAAACGGCACCCTCCACCCAATTCAGGAAGCGTTCGTAAAAAAGTACGGGCTCCAGTGCGGCTACTGCACGCCGGGCATGGTACTCGCAGCCCATGCCCTCCTGCAAAAAAATCCTGACCCGAGCGACGACGAGATCCGCAGAGGCCTGGCCGGCAATCTCTGCATGTGCACCGGCTACATGCAGATCGTAGAGGCCGTCAACGAGGCTTCCAGGAGTCTCAAAAATGGATAAATATGTCGGCCGCCCGATAAGAAGTAAAGAAGGCCCGCGACACGTCACGGGAAAGGGTTTCTTTGCGGATGATATGAGTTTTCCGGGAATGCTTCACGCCATGATCCTGAGAAGCCCATATGCCCACGCGCGTATCCTGAAGGTAAACGCAGAGCCGGCGCTCCGTGCTCCAGGCGTTTTTGTCGCCTTTACACCTAAGGAACTCAAGGAAAAAACAAAACCGTCTAGGCCAGGGCGTTATTCAGCGGGGCTGGCAAGGCCCATTCTCGAATACGCGGCGGCCATCGACAAAGTGCGCTACGTCGGGGAGCCTGTGGCGGCAATCGCCGCACGTACTCGCGCCGAGGCTGAAGACGCTCTCGAGTTAGTCGAAGTGGATTACGAGCCGCTCCCTCCTGTGATAAAAATCGCCGATGCCCTACGATCCAACTCCCCCGCTATTTTCGAGGAGCTAGGTTCGAATGTGGCCTGGACCGGCACCCTCACTTACGGTGACATCGATGGGGCCTTTAAAAAGGCGGATAAGATCGTCAAAGAGAGACTTAAAATTCATCGCTACAGTTCGACCCCTCTGGAGCCTTTCGCTTGCATTGCCTCCTTCGAGGCCGCCAGCAGAAAGTTAACCGTGTGGATCAACGCTCAGGTCCCGGACGTCATCTACGACGCCCTGCGGGACGCCTTTGGACTGGATGATGTCCGCGTGATTATTCCGGACCTCGGCGGCGGCTTTGGACAAAAGATCCACCTGATTAAGAACTATGCCGTCCTGACAAGTTTCCTCGCTATGAAAAGCCAGCGCCCGGTCAAGTGGATCGAGGACCGGAGCGAGCACATGATGGCGGGAGGCCACGCCTGCCATCAGGAGTTTGAGATTGAAGCCGCGGTGAAAAACGATGGGACTGTCTTGGGGCTTAGGTTCGAAGAGTTTGATGATGTTGGTGGATCTGTTAGCACGCTCACGATTCACTTCACGAATAAGCTGAACAACCTTACCAACACCTACAAGGTAAAAGCCATTTCGATGCGGGGTCACTCTCTCATAACCAATAAGTGCCCCGTTGTGCCCAACCGGGGTATTGGCAAACCAGCCATGTGCTTCGTCTGGGAAAGAACGATGGATCGGATCGCCGAAGAATTAGGCTTGAGCCCTATTGAGGTGCGCTCCATCAACCTCGTTCAAGCGAACGAAATGCCTTACGAAACCCCTAACGGCAACATTTATGACAGCGGCAATTACCCGGGTCTTCTCAAGCGCCTGCTCGAGAAGGTCGATTACAACCGGGTTAAAAAAGAACAACAAAAGGAACGGAAAAAAGGACGCCTTTTGGGAGTTGGCGTGGCTATCGGTGTGGAGCCGGGCGGGAGGAATGCGGCCCGCGACATGGCCGTGTTCCCGGAGATGAGGGAAGTCCCGGGAGCCGGCGGAGTGAATGGGGCAATGATCAAACTGGAGAAGAACGGGACAATTGCTCTCTTTCTGGGTTCACCCAACGGTGGCCAGTCCCATGAGACCACCACGGCTCAGGTTGCCGCAGATGTTCTCGGGATCTCGCCTGACCGGATCAGCGTTACCACGCCCTTCGACAGTGACCTTGCCCCGTGGGGCGTATCCGCAGCAAACAGCGGCAACAACTTCCATCTCTACGACATCGGGGCCGTCCAAGGGGCCGCATTGAAACTCAGGGAAAAGATTCTCACGCTCGCGGCGAATATTTTAGTCGCCTCCCCGGGGGAGCTTACCATAGAAAATGGAGTCGTCCTGGCTGCGGACTCTCGTGCCAAAAGAATTACCCTTGCTGACTTGGGGAAGCTAGGCTACAGCAACCAATCAGTAATGCCCCCTGGTTTTGAGGGAGGCTTGCGCACGACTTTTTACTACACCTTCCCGCATGCCCAACCTTATTTGACACCTGGGTTGGACCGTAAGGTTCGTGCGCAGTTTACATTTTCAGCGGCGGCCCACTTTGCCATCGTCGAGGTAGACAGGCAAACCGGAGCCGTCCACGTCTTGCGTTATGTCATCGTCTGCGACAACGGCACGATCATCAATCCGGACGTGGTGAACGGGCAAATCTACGGCTCGGCCGCCCATGGGATTTCCATCGCTCTCGGAGAAGGCTTTGTCTATGACTCCGAAGGTCAGCTTCTGACACTTACTTTGACGGACTACGGAAAGTCCTCTACGGCAGAGACGCCCTTCATAGAAGTGGAACACCTCCCTTCTCCTTCTCCCTTCACGGTCCTCGGGCAGAAGGCTGCGGGCGAAGGCGCGGCGATTCCATCGCCCGCTTGCATCGCCAGCGCCGTGGAAGATGCCCTGCAACCTTTCGGCGTCAAAGTCAGAGAGCTGCCTCTTTCGCCTGAGAGAGTCTGGGAACTCATCCAACACGCTCAAGGAAAATCATGATTCCTGCATCATTTGAATATTTGTCCCCAAGGTCGATCCAAGAGGCGGTCGATCTCCTCTCGGCCCGTGAGGATGCCAAGCTTATCGCCGGCGGCCAGAGCTTGGTTCCATTGATGAAGCTAAGACTCGCTCGGCCAGGGTCTATTATTGATCTCGGCCGGATTTCCGGCCTCGACACCATCCGTGAAGAAGGAGACCAGATCGTGATCGGGAGTATGGTCACACACGCGCAGATCGAACACTCCGATTTTCTGAAACAGAAGTGCCCGCTATTGCCGCAAACCGCTGCTACCATCGCGGACGTGCAAGTGCGCAGCCAGGGCACTATCGGCGGCAGTTTGGCGCATGCGGATCCGGCAGGCGACCTGCCGCCTGCCATACTCGCACTCGGAGGGGAAATCAGGGCTATTGGTCGCAATGGAGAGAGGCGGATCAAATCGGAGGATTTCTTCCTCGGCCTTTTGGTGACACTCCTGGAGCCCGATGAAATCCTGACCGAGATCCGGGTCCCGGTATTGCATGATGCCAAAACCGCTTATCTCAAAGCCGCCCAAAGGGCGTCGGGTTTTGCGGTCGTCGGCGTGGCCGTCTGCTTGAAGCTCGACAAGAATGGAAGTTGCGCGGATATTGCTATCGGAGTGGCAGGCGCTACCGACAAGGCCTATCGGCCGGAAATGGTCGAGCAAAAGCTGAGAGGAAAGAAGCTCGATACAAAACTCATCGAAGAGGCCGCGAGTCAAGTCGTAAACGGTATTGATGTAATTGAAGACATCAACGGCTCCAAGGAGTACCGCTCCCACCTTGCACAGGTCTACACCGCTCGAGCGATCCAAGCAGCGATGAAATCTTGATTTATTGCCAGTTGGTTAGAAGCATACAATGACACTGATCCTTGAAGATACCGACGTTGCAAAAGCGCTTCCGATGTCCGACTGCATCGAGGCGATGGAGACGGCCTTCTCTGATCACAGCCATCAAAAAGCCGTCAACATTCCCCGGATACGATACAGAAGCGATACCGCCAATCCTGAGATCCGGTACGGCTCCAATATCCACATCGGCACGACTCCCAGTTACAGCACCGCAGCCGTTCGCATCGGCGGAAGCGCCGGCCCCAGCGACGTCAACGCCCACGGAATGCAGGCGCCACGGCCCAAGAACCGCAACTGGGGCTTTATCTGTGTCATCAGTATGGAGACAGGCGAGTTGCTTGCCATCATTCAAGAGTTCTTCCTGTCAGGCATGCGGGTAGGCGCCACGTCGGCACTCGCCGCCAAGTATCTCGCGCAGCCTCAAGCGAACACCCTCGGAATGTTGGGAAGCGGCAAACTCGCAAGGACGAATCTGGAAGGACTCGCACTCGTTCGCCCGATCCGCAAAGTCAAAGTGTTCAGCCCAAATCCGGAACACCGGAAATCCTTCGCCCAAGAAATGTCTCGTCGATTGGAAATCGATGTCACAGCCGTGGAGAGCGCCAGGGAAGCCGTCCGAGAATCAGCCATCGTGTGCTGCGCCACAAACGCCGGTTACATCAGC
>JAUXIP010000059.1 GCA_030620935.1 Deltaproteobacteria bacterium
GACCCGGAGCCGTTCCATGATGAGGTCCCGTTCCATGGCAGCGAGGCCCTTTGGGGGAGAGGCACTTGAGAGTGAGGACTTGCTATCCAAATCCAAGTGGAAGAGCTTCTCGGGGAGATCTTGCAGCTCTATCACTGACCCTGTAGCTAGTGCTACTGCCTTCTCGACTACGTTGCTCAACTCCCGGATGTTGCCTGGAAAATTATATGCCGTCAGGGCCTCAAGGGTATCCGGGGAAAAGCCGTCGATATTCCTTCCGGCCCGTTTACAGTGCAGGTCCAGAAAGTGTTTCGTCAGAAGAGGAATATCTTCCTTTCGATCCCGGAGCGGTGGTAGGTGAATGCGGATTACATTGAGCCGGTAAAAGAGATCTTCACGAAAGGTATTCTGTCGAATCGCATCGTGGAGGTCCCGGTTGGTGGCGGCAACAAAGCGGATATCCACGGGCACGGGACGGTTGTCTCCCAGCCGCCGGATGATCCGTTCCTCTAAGACCCGGAGCAGCTTGGCCTGGATTGCCGGAGGAGCATCTCCGATCTCATCAAACAGAAAGGTTCCACCATTGGCTTCTTCCAAGAGCCCTTTACGTGCGGCCAGTGCTCCAGTAAAGGCCCCCTTCACGTGACCAAAGAGTTCATCTTCAAGGAGATGCTCAGGAAACGCGGCACTACTGACCGAGATGAAAGGACCCTGGGCGCGACGGCTGGACGTGTGGACGGCCCTCGCGATGAGTTCCTTGCCTGTTCCGCTCTCGCCGGTGATGAGGACCGTACTATCGGTCTGTGCTACCCTGGGCAGGATCGTCAAGACTTTACGGATTTCATCGCTTACACCCACGATCCCCTCGATGCCGAAGGCGCTTTTGACTTCAGTCCGAAGCTGGTTGACTTCTTCCTTCAGCGAGCGCTTTTCCAGGGCGTTCCGGACACGTAATAAAATCTCTTCAGTCTGAAAGGGTTTAGTGATGAAATCGAATGCGCCCAGCTTCATGGCCTCGACAGCGGTTTCGATGCTGCCATAGGCGGTCATGAGCATGACCTCGATCTCCGGACTCATCTGCTTGACCGAGCGCAGAAGATCCAAACCCGAAACGGGCTCCATTCTAAGATCAGTAATGACCAGTTCGAAGACATTGTGTTCCAGCTGGGCAATAGCCTCCTCCCCTCCGGGGGCCCCACTGACAACATAGCCCTCTCGGCGGAGCATTATTGCCAGGCTTTTCCGCATCCCGGGGTCGTCATCCACTATAAGGATCCGGCTGGTCATTTGTTGTCCTTTGGCTCCAGAGGCAACTCTACAACGAAGCATGTTCCTATCTCCAGCGTACTGTCCACGGTGATCTCTCCGCCGTGTTCCTCGACTATGCGACGGACAATGGCCAGCCCCAGGCCGGTGCCACCAGTTTTGGTGCTGTGGAAAGGCTCAAAGAGAGTTGGGAGAGCACTCTGTGCGATTCCCGGACCTGTATCCCGAACTAGGATCTCTGCGTTGCTGTTCTGCCTCCGGGTCTCTACGTGGAGCTCCCCTTTTTTTCCCATTGCCTGGATGGCATTTAAAAAAAGGTTCCAGAACACTTGACGCAGCTGATCCCGGTCTGCCCATACCATAGGTAGAGACGGGTCGAACTGGCGGAAAAAAACGATAGAGGATGGACATTGACCATCGCGCTGAATCGGTGCCAAGGTCTCGTCAATGAGCTCGTGCAGGTTCACTTCTTGAAAATGGGGTGGCCGAGGACGCCCAAAAGCCAAGAAATCCGACACGATTCGGTTGAGCCGCTGGGATTCATTTTGGATGATATCGAGCAGCTCTGCATCCTCTCCGGTAAGGTCAGGGTTTTTCCGCAAAAGCTGGATACAGTTGGTGAGAGCGCCTAAAGGATTCCGGGTCTCGTGTGCGACAGCGGCGGCGGTCTCGCCCACGGCTGCCATCCGGGTCTTCCGGACCAGCTCGGCCTGCGCGGATAAGAGTTCCTTATGGGACTGCTGCAGATCTTGGTAGAGCTTGGTGTTCTCCACGACCTTGCCCTCCAGGTTGGTGTATAACTTTTGGAGGTCTGCGGCCATTTGGTTAAAAGATGTGGCGAGGGCTTCCAGTTCGTCGCCAGTCCGGACTTCGATGCGGTGATCCAGTGCCCCAGCGCCAATCCGAGCTGCTCCCTCTCGTATCTTCTCCACGGGACGGACTACCCGGTGCCTGATCATAAGGCTCGCCAGCATGGCCATGCCAAGACCAACCAGAAGCAGAACGGAAGTTCTTAGAACCGAGGCATACAGGGGTGCATAGGCCTCGCTGACTGGTCGCTCGACAAGCACCGCCCAACCCAAGTAAGGAATGGGTGCGTAGGCCGGGAAGACCTTCTGCCCAGCTAGGTTCGGCAAGGCAACGAATGAACCCTGCGCGCCGGCCATGGCTGCCTTTACCTGTTCAAGATCCGCGAGGTTTCGCTTTTGGAGGACCAGGCTAATGTCCGGATGGGCGATGAGGTCTCCCTCGCCGGACACGACATAGGCGTATCCGGCCTCACCGACCTTGATGCGAGAGACGACCTCCCAGATGTATTTCAAGTTGACCTGGGCGATCAGGACACCGATGGTCTCTCCGACGAGGCGTTCGATGGGAACCGCAACGGTCATGTACGGCTCGGATTCCCTTACGAAGTAAACAGTGCTGAAGAACGTTTGGCCTTTACGAGCCTTCAGGAATGCCTCCTCAGATGAACTATCTTTTAGGTCCTCCGGCAAAATCATTCGCACCCGCGACACCACTGCCTGTTCACGGCCATCCGACTCGACCGCCGAGACCTCGGTGATCGCAGGCGCAATTTTTATCAGCTTGATCAGTTCGAAACGATAGGCCCGAGTCAAACCGCTGGTGACAATCTCTCGGGTCTGTGTCGATGCTCGCATGGTCTTCTCAATCTCTTTCAAATACTCTTCAATTTTGAAGGCGGCCCCTTGAGCCATCTCCCGCTGCAGAGACCCAATGCCTTCAACGCTCTCCTGATATCGGAAGAACAGCTCAACCACTCCGCTGGTAATCAAACCACCACTTATCAGTAGGAGAGCGATCACAAACGTCCGCCGGAGCAGACGGTCACTGCCACTTTTAGGCGCGCGTCGGGTGAGATCTTGAGGGGAGCCCTCGGACTGGACGGAGTTATTCATCGCGCCTCTTTCGCTCCGTCTCATCCGTCAGGAGTGACTGGGTAGACGGGCTTTGTCGGCAGGTTCTCATGGGCAGTATCCCAACACTGACGCATTTCTAAGTCAACAGCGTGAAATACAAGATGAACGGTACTTTGTTATGTGATCAGCCGACCATTCTTGTCAGTGCGCCGCACAGAGATGATATTGAGCACAACTCGTGCCAATGAGCTACGAGGGTCTCGAAGTTGGTGTCTATCTTGAACTTTCAGGATTCTCGATGAGCTGGCACGGGGGATCAGTTGGAAGAATTGTTTCAGACTGAAACATGGGCATTCATCTTATTTCATTTTGGAAGACGGAAGCCAAGGCACTGGGTTTTCTCAGAAGCCACCTATTGAAGCCGATCAGGCCCTTGGAATCGGTTAGTTTTAGATTTTGGATTGCCGATTCTGGAAAAATCTAAAATTACAAATCCAAAATCCCTAACTGCTCACTGTTCTTTACTGCCCCTCGGTCGCGTGACGATGGCGAGGCGGTGAAGGCCCGCGCTACGGGCGAGATCCATGACCTCCACAACTTTTCCATGGGTAACTACCTGGTCGGCCTGGATTAAAATCTGTGTCTTCCGGTTGGACTGAGATGCTTTGTTGAACCGGTCTCTGAGGGCTTTCAAATCCACTGGTTTTTCATTCAGATAAAGCTGATTCTTCGAAGTAATGACCACTCGAAGGTCATTTTGTTCCGGCAGGATCTCTTTAGCAGTGGCCTTAGGGAGATCCACCCGTATACCCGGAGTAGAAATGAAGTTTAAGGAAAGGACAAAGAAGATCAGAAGGATAAAAACCGTGTCCACGACAGGAGTGATATCCAGGAGGGTGCCGTCTTTTTTGCTCTGCTTCTGGAAACGCATGTCAGTCGTTTCCTTCCTTTTCCTTGAGGAGTTCGACCAAGCGAATCGAGTGGTCTTCCATCTCGAGAATCAAAGCGTTTGTTTTGCTTTGGAGGTATTTGTACATGACAAGAGCGGGGATGGCCACGGTCAGCCCTGCGTAGGTCGTGACTAAGGCTTCAGAGATGCCACCGGCAAGAGTAATCGGATTGACAACGGTCTGGGTGGAAACCACTGCGAACATTTTGATCATTCCGGAGATGGTTCCCAGAAGGCCGAGGAGCGTGCTGACACCGGCTATGGTCCCCAGCCCCTCGACGAAACGTTCCAGAGAAGCGCTTTCTTGACGCCCCACCTCCTCCAAATACTCTTTGATGCTCTCTCTCCGCTTGCCGTAATTTTTGATTCCTACCAACAGGATGCGGGCAATCGACGACCGGTTGTGCTGGCAGCGCATGACTGCCTCTGGAATGTTTCCTTTTCGGAGGAAACTCTCTACCTCTTGTACAAATTCCAACGGGGTGACCTGGCTGCGCCTGAAATTCCAGAGCCTCTCGATAAAAATGGCCAGGGCGGTGATGGAGCAAAGGAGGATCGGATACATGAAGAAGCCCCCTTTGAGGAAAAAGTCGATCATATGAGATTAATCAGAGATTTTCGCTGAATCTACCTCAAGATTAGTTTTGTAGCAATAAAATAAATTATTCCCCTCCTGATAATTACATGAGTGAGCCTGGGAACAGGAGCTAAGAGAGCTATAAAACGCCCTGTTATTTTTTTTGCACGCTAACTTTCTGCTTTGAAGGAGAAATATAGTATAAAAGCGTTTGCATAGTCTCAAAAAAAAATTGGGAAATAATTCTAAAATATCATTTTTTTCTTGACATACAATCGGTTGTGTCGTTATAATTCGACTACCTACGAAATGTGGGAGGGTTTTAGATAGAGAAAAATATCTTTTCGCCTGAGCTTTTGATACCTTCCTCTTGCCTATGACCCACCCGATGGAATCCTAAAAGGAGGTGCCTATGGCAGCCAAGAAAAAAGCTAAGAAAAAAGCCAAAAAGAAAAAGAAGTAGTTTTGTTGAGATGTGGAGTGGTGGTGTATTAAACCCTCCTTTATCTCAGGCGATAGGGTAGCTGTTCTGGCTGCCCCAAGAACAGGCCCTCCGGCGATTAGCCAGGAGGGCCTTGTTTTTTTCCCACTCCGTGTTTTATGTGGGTTAGGGAGCAGCGATGAAAAAATGGATCGATGATCTGCTTGTGGACATCTCACCGCCCGAAAAACCGAAGTTCCGTTCTCCTCTCGTCTTGGTTCATGGGCTATGGAGCGGCAGTTGGTGCTGGCGGTTATGGGCTACTCATTTCTCCAATCTCGGATGGGAATGTTGGGCGGTTAACTTTAGAGGCAGGTTTGAGAAGAAAGCTTACGACGTTCTTAGACAGTTGAGTTTTCAAGATTGCCTGGAGGATCTTAAACGGGTCGTTCGATCTGTTCCGTTCCCTCCGGTTCTAATCGGCCACAGCTCGGGCGGTCTGATCGCTTTGAAAGTGGCTCAGGAGGAAAGAGTTTCCGCCTTGATTCTTCTCTCGAGCCTTCCCCCAGGTCAGATGGAATTTTCGACGTCTCGTACTTTAAAACTTTTGCGTCTTAAATATCTGCCGCTGATCTTTTTACGTCGGCCTTTTCGCCTCGAGGAAAAGGATTTCCGCCGCAACTGGCTGGCTTCGGTGCCCGAGGGGCGGCAACCGGATGTTCTCAAGCGCATGGTCCCGGAGTCGAGTCATCTCGTCACTGAGTTCTTTAGCCGTCATGTTCAAATTGATCCGGAGCGGATCCAGTGCCCAGTACTGGTGGTAGGAGGGTCTGAAGATCGGCTGGTACCGTTAGCGTCACTGCATAAAATGACGCGAAGCTTGGGCGGTGATATACTAGAGTATCCCGGCCACGGCCACTGGATGGTGGAAGAAGAAGAAGGGGAGAGGATTGTAAGGGATATTCATCGATGGGTGGTGCAAAGGTTGGGAGAGGGGATCCTTCTTGAGGAGTTTTCCGGACGCGAGGAAGCGCCAAATGCAAGTGACTAGCCCGGATTATGTGTCGATCTCGGCGGTGAGCCCTTCCGGGCGATATCGCCTTTTGCAACGTGGTCGGGGTGTTTGTATTAGTCGGGAACTTTAGGCTGAGCTCTCTTGTTTTTAAGGGAGGGGAAACAGTTGCCTCCCGCATGTTGCTCCGCTAAGGGAAACGTGATGAATAAGGGTAAAGACCTGAAGTGGACAGGATATGTCTGGAGCCTTTCCCGGTTTGCTCTCCTTTTTCTTTGGCTTTGGGGTGTTGAAGGTTCGATACAGCCGGCCGGGGCTGAGGGGATTGACTATAAGCTGGTCCCGAATTTGGAACCTTTGAAAGATAAGGCTCTCACCCCGGACTTTGTTCTGCCTGATCCGGCGGGCACAAAGCTTTCACTGAAAGATTTTAGAGGGAAGCTAGTCTTTTTAAATTTTTGGGCCAGTTGGTGTGTTCCGTGTCGTGAAGAGATGCCGGCCATGGAGCGTCTCTATCAGGAGTTTAAGGACAGGGGCTTCGTGATTCTTGCTGTGAATATAAAAGACACCCGCAAAGATGCCTTGGCCTTTGTCAAGGAGCTTAAGCTGACCTATCCGATCCTTGTGGATCCTCCCGGAGAGGTCGGTCTTCTCTATGGCGCTTGGGGATTGCCGGCTACTTACCTGATTGGAGTTAAAGGGGAAGGGTTGGCTAGAGCCTGGGGACCTGCCGACTGGTACAGTCCCGGGGCTAGAGAGCTCATACAAGCGCTGTTGAATGGAAAGCCATGACCGACGTTAGTTTCTTTGTCGCCTTCACAGCAGGGATCTTTTCTTTTCTTTCTCCTTGCGTGTTGCCTTTAGTTCCTTCTTACCTCTCTTTTGTGTCGGGAGTTTCTTTGGAAGAGATGCGCGCTCCCCAAGTCGCGAGTCGCGTGCGCTGGAGAGTAACGTTAAACTCACTCGCCTTTATCTTTGGCTTCTCGGTGGTTTTTATCTCCCTGGGCGCCTCCGTCAGCTTTTTGAGCAGTTTCTTTCTGGTCTACCGCGATGTCATTCGTACCTTGGGCGGGGTATTTATCGTGCTCGTAGGGGTTTATCTGATGGGCTTTTTTAAAGTATCCTTGTTGGATCGTTACTTGCAGTTCAACTTAAAGGACAAGCCTGCGGGCTATCTCGGTTCGGTTCTTGTAGGCGTCGTTTTTGCGGTGGCATGGACCCCTTGCGTGGGGCCGATCCTCGGGGCGGTTCTTGCCTTGGCCGGGACCTCAGGGGAAGCGGGAAGAGGTTTTGTGCTCCTAACCTCCTATGCCGCAGGGCTGGGGCTTCCGTTTTTTCTCAGCGCTGTGGCCGTTAACTCCTTTTTTCAGCTTTCGCAACGTTTCCGCCGTTACATTCACGCAATTCACTTTGTGGCCGGCGTTCTCTTAGTTATCGTCGGCATCCTTCTCATCACAGATTATATGACCCGCCTGAACAGCTACGCGATCAGCCTAACCCCGGAATGGTTGTTAAACAGGATCTAGCCGAACTACATTTCGGATTTTAGATTGCCGATTTCGGATTTAATCGTTCGACTGTCTTCGACAGGCTCAGACCCTGAGTTCACCGAAGGGGGCTCACGACGGAGTCTAAAACCCAACATCTAAAATCGAAAATCAGTGGTGGTTTGACCTCCCTCTAGGTAAGTGGTAACTTTCTGAATTCTACGACGTAATGACGGTAATCCTGAGGGCGCCTCGAAAATTTTATCTCGCAGCGGTGTAAAGATGGAAGAACATGTTCGAGCTATCCTGAAATCCTTAGGGGAAGACCCTGAGCGGGAAGGTTTGATCAAGACTCCCTCTCGCGTCGCCCAGGCCTTGACCTATCTTACCAGCGGATACCGAAGCGATCCGGATAAAGTGATCAACGATGCTCTGTTTACGGAAGACTACGAAGAGATGATCGTGCAGAAAGATATAGACTTCTTTTCCTTATGCGAGCACCACCTGCTCCCTTTTTTCGGCAAGGCCCACGTGGGATACATCCCGCACCACAAGATTGTAGGGGTCTCAAAACTGGCCCGACTGGTCGACGTGTATGCCCGGAGGCTACAAGTTCAGGAGCGCCTTACCAGCCAGATTGCCGCTATGATCATGGGCAAGCTTAATCCTCTAGGGGTAGCGGTGGTCCTTGAAGCCGAACACCTCTGTATGAGAATGCGCGGCGTGGAGAAGCAGAATTCTTTGATTATTACCAGCACACTCCTAGGAGCTTTCAGGAACCGGCAGGAAACGCGGAACGAGTTTATGAATCTGATCCGTCAGAAGAGCTAGACACGGTTAATGGAAATCAAATTCAAAGACAGTAGTCCGGAAAAAGTCAAAACGGATTTATTGGCGCTGCCTGTTAAAGAGAATGAGGTAGGACCAGCGATCCAACGGCTGGATCGCCTTCTTAAAAAAAGGCTTTCTGAACGAGTCACAAAAAGTAAGTTCACGGGGACTGAAGGGACCACGCTCCTCTACTCTTCTGTGGGGATGGCTCCGGCATCCCATGTCTTACTGATCGGCATGGGGAAGGAGCGCGAGATTGAGGGCGACGCATGGAGGAGGGCCGCTGGCCGAGCCAGGAAAGAGGCTTCCTCAATCGGCGCTGAAGATATCGCTTTCTTCCTTTTCCCGGAGCAAGAACCGGGGAGCGCCGTAAGGGCAATCAGCGAGGGAGTCACGATGGCCTCTTACCGGTTCGATAAGTATCGATCCGATAAGAAGCTGCCCCCGCCGCTTCGGGCGGTAACGTTCTTCAAGCCCGGCCTAAAGCGAACTCAGGCTATGGAGCGTTCTGCGCGCTTGGTCTTGGATCTCACTCCTGGGGTGTTCCTTGCCCGCGATCTTGTCAACGAGCCTCCCTCCGTTACCACGGCTCGTTATCTGGGGGAGCAGGCAAAACAGCATTGTCGGGGCAAAGGGCTCAGCGTCGAAGTGTGGGGCAAGAAAAAAATTCAAGAGATGAATCTAGCGGGACTTCTGGCAGTAAACCGGGGAAGTACGGAGGAACCTCGGTTTATCATCATTCGGTATAAGCCTGCGAGGGCAA
>JAUXIP010000223.1 GCA_030620935.1 Deltaproteobacteria bacterium
ACGAATTGGCATCCTCTATACGAGAGAATGGCGTTCTTCAGCCGCTCTTGGTGCGGCGCAAGGAACATGGTTACGAACTGATCGCTGGCGAGCGTCGTTTACGGGCATCGATCAAGGCTGGGGTCCAAGAAGTCCCGGTGATGATCCTAGAGGCTACCGACACCGAAGCGTTGCAGTTGGCCTTGATCGAGAATCTTCAACGAGAGAACTTGAACCCCATCGATGAGTCCCGAGCTTACCAGCGCCTTCAGGAAGAGTTTGGATTGAACCAGGAAGAGATTGCGAAAAAGGTGGGTAAAAGCCGACCCGCGGTGGCTAATTCCTTGCGTCTATCTCTTCTTCCGGCTGAGATCCAACAGGAGGTAGTGGCTGGCAGACTTCCTGCCGGGCAGGCCAGGGCCCTGCTTGGCCTAGAAAAAGTGCCCTTAATTGTTGCTGCGGCACGGGAAATCCTGTCCAAAGGGCTATCGACGCGTGAAGCAGAGCGCCTAGTGCGCCGCCTCAAATCGCGTCAAGGGAGACGAGCTGCGGGGGCAACCATGGACCCGAACCTGACCTCACTCATAGAAGGAGTGCAGCGCTGGTTAGGGACCAAGGTGCGATTGCTGCACCGGACAAAATCCGGCAAGGGAAAGATCCAGATTGAATATTACTCGACGGAGGATTTTGAACGGATCATCCGCAAACTTATGGAAAGCCAGCAAAGCCACGCATAGGTCTTCTCCAGGGCTTTCTCGAAACCAACGGTTCCCTCAAAACCTAGCGACTGGGCCATCTTTTGACAATGTCGCTCGGCGATGTTATAGAAAGATGCCTTGGTCGGAGTGTGATCCCCTGGCCATCAACGGTCATGCACGCAAGGCCAGATATAGAAGTCCTCTTCTGCGGATCTTCCACTTATAGGCTCAACTTCCGTTGGGTCGGGTCAGGTTCATCTTTCTGAACCTGACTTTTCTGTAGAAGAATATATTCGTTATGATCGAGTTAGATTATACCCTTTTTATTCAAATTGGCCTGTTCCTCTTTCTCTGGTTTTTCCTTTCACGATTCGTGTTTCCTCCTTTCCTCCGCTTGCTCGAAGAGAGAGAACACAAAACCGAAGGGGTGAAGAACGAGGCGCAATTGCTCGCAGAAGAAGCAGCGCGCCTAAGGGCGGCTTACGAGAAAGAGATTACGAGGGCGACCGAAGAAGGGAACGCTATTAAAGAAGGGATCCGCCAAGAGGCCCTGCAAGCACGAGAAAAGCTCCTGACCCAAGTCAGAGAAGAGACGACACATTTTCTACAGACAGCCCGTGATGAGATTCAACAGGAGATGCAAAAAGGACGTGAAGAGGCAGTAAAAGAAGCCGAAGGGATCGCCCTCCAAATGGCGGAAAAAATTCTAGCGAGGAAGGTTTCTTGAAAATGGCCGCGGCTTTTTATCTCGCAGAGGCCTGGGCAGCTTCGTCTGCAGGAGGGGAAGGCCACGCCGTGTCCATCCTCAACCTGATTTTTCCCCTGATTAATTTCCTTATCTTCTTATACATCATCAAGCGCTTTGTTGTGCCTCTGATCCGAAGCCACATCCACACGCGACGCGAGGAGATCCTGGACGCCGTAAAGTCAGCTGGACAAGAAAAAGAAAAAGCCGAGGCTGTACTGCGAGACTATCAAGATCGAATGGGTCGTGTGGAACAAGAGATTGAAAAAATCCGCGAAGCATTGAGAACAGAGGGAGAAAGAGAAAAGTCCAAGCTGATTCACGAGGGCGAAGAGCTCGGCGCAAAAATCAGGGAGGATGTGGACTTCGTTGCCCAGCAAGAGCAAAAAATCGCCCGTCAACTAATTCGGGAAGAGATAGCCCGCCTGGCCCAGGCAGCCGCCGAAAAGACCATACAAGCCAACCTCGAAGATGCAGACCAGGAACGACTGGTCGACCAATTCTTGCACCGAATAGAGAGTGCCCAATGATAGAGTCCAGATTGAGTCGACGCTACGCGAAGGCTATTTTTGACCTGGCCCGAGAGGAACACAAGGAAGAGGCCTTCGCTTCGGAAATCGATCGTTTCGTAGATGCCTATAACGGTTCGGAGCTCCACACCGTTTTGAATAACCCTACCCTCGGCTTAGAAAAAAGAAAAAGCCTTGTTCTCCGCATTGCGAATCGATTGGAACTCGCCACCTTAACCGTGCGGTTCCTGTCTTTCCTCATAGAGCGAGACCGATTAGTCTATATCCCTTCCATCGCCCTCCACTATCGCCGTCTTTTGGATGAAGCCAAGAAAAGGGTGGAGGCTCGAGTCGTTACTCCTACCCCCCGTGGGCAAGAGAAGAAGGATAACTTGGGCCGTGTACTCAAAGGGATCTGTGGGAAGGAGGTGATCCTCACAGAGGAGATCCGTGGGGATCTCATTGGAGGACTCCTGATCGAGCTCGAGGGCAAGGTTTATGACGGCACCATAAGCACCCAGCTACAAAGTATGAAGGAAAGCATCGAACGAGGATAACCCATTGGGAGGAGCGTCATGGATATAGGAACCGCTGAAATCAGCCGGATCATTAAGCAGCAGATCCAGGACTACGATAAAGGTGTTCAGATTGAAGAGGTTGGAACGGTACTCTCCACCGGCGACGGAATTGCTCGTGTCTACGGTCTCCATAAGGCCGCCGCCGGAGAACTCCTATCCTTTCCCCATGGGATCTACGGAATGGTGCTGAACTTGGAAGAAGACAATGTTGGCGTCTCGCTCTTTGGCGAAACCCATTTGATTAAAGAGGGAGACACAGCAAAGCGCACGGGCAGGATCGCGGAGATACCCGTGGGCAAGGCAATGGTCGGCAGAGTCATCAATCCCCTCGGGGAACCCATCGACGGGCGGGGGCCCATTGAAACCACCGAGAGGAGAAGAATCGAACTTAAGGCCCCGGGCATCGTAGCCCGACACCCTGTGAAAGAGCCCCTGCAAACCGGGCTCAAGGCCATTGACGCCATGATCCCCATCGGGCGGGGCCAACGTGAACTTATCATTGGAGATCGGCAAACTGGAAAAACTGCACTGGTGATCGATACCATTATCAATCAGAAGGGCGGGGACGTTACCTGCATCTATGTGTGTATAGGACAAAAGCGGTCGACCGTGGCCCAGGTCGTGGACCGGCTCCGGGGGTATGGGGCCATGGACTATACCGTGGTCGTTTCGGCCAGCGCCTCTGAATCCGCTCCTCTCCAGTATATTGCCCCTTACAGTGGCTGCACTATAGGCGAACAGATTCGCGACACCGGGGGCCATGCCCTGGTCATCTACGATGACCTTTCCAAGCATGCCGTGGCCTATCGCCAGCTCTCTCTGCTCTTGCGTCGTCCCCCAGGCCGGGAGGCCTTCCCAGGAGATATCTTTTACCTTCACTCCCGTCTTTTGGAGCGGGCCGTTAAACTCAACGATGCCCTTGGCGGCGGTTCTCTCACAGCGCTTCCCATCATCGAAACCCAAGCCGGGGATGTCTCCGCCTATATCCCGACCAACGTCATCTCCATCACTGATGGACAGATCTACCTTGAAACCGATCTCTTTTATTCCGGAGTTCGGCCGGCCATCAACGTAGGGCTCTCCGTTTCCCGAGTGGGCGGAGCCGCACAGATTAAAGCCATGAAGCAGGTCACCGGAGGCCTGCGTCTCGACCTAGCTCAATACCGGGAGATGGCGGCCTTTGCCCAATTCGGTTCCGACTTGGACCAGGCCACCCAGCACCAGATTGCGAGGGGTAGTCGCTTGGTTGAAATTCTCAAGCAGGGTCAATACGAACCTCTGCCAGTGGAAAAGCAGATCCTCATCATCTACGCAGGAACCAACGGATTCCTGGACCACTTACCCGGGGACGTCCTCAAAAAGTACGAGCAAGAACTCTATGCCTATGTCGAAGCCAAGGCCCCCGATCTCTTTACTGAGATCCTTAAAAAGCGGGAGCTCGACGATGAATTAAAGGCAAAAATCAAAAAGATCCTGGAGGAGTTTAACTCAACCTTTAAATAGTCATGGCAACCCTTAAGGCTATCCGGAAGCGGATCACCTCGGTCCGCAACACTCAGCAGATTACCAAGGCCATGAAGATGGTCTCAGCGGCCAAACTGCGACGCGCTCAGGATACTGTGGTGCGGGCACGCCCTTACGCCGATAAGATGATGGCATTGCTCGACAACTTTTCCGCGCGCATCGCAGCTGAGACTCATCCGCTACTTAAGGGTCGAGAGGAGACCCAGGTGGATCTCCTTCTGCTCACGGCGGATCGCGGTTTGTGCGGCGGTTACAACGCCAACTTGATCCGGGCCGCAGAAGGCTTCATTCGCAGTCGCACTGCGAAGGGCCAGGTCCATCTCCTCATTGTGGGGAGAAAGGGTGCGGATTATTTCCGCCGCAGAAATACTACTATCGCCGAACGATACGTCAATGTCGGGAATCTGCCGCCAGAGGATTTGGCGGCCCAGCTCGCGGAAAAGAACATCGGGCGTTTCCTAACGGTGGAATCCGACGGGACCTATCTCCTTTACAGCAGTTTTCAATCGGCGCTCTCCCAGGTCCCGACAGTCGAAAAGCTCCTTCCCGTAGCT
>JAUXIP010000361.1 GCA_030620935.1 Deltaproteobacteria bacterium
CGGATCATCGTTCTCCCCGGGAATCATAAGATTCGTGATTTCAAACCAGATCTCGGTTTCGTTCTTAAGCCATTTGAGGGTATCCAGAACCGGATCAAGGTGAGAGAAGGTAAGCTTATGATAAAATCGCTCAGTGAACCCCTTAAGATCCACGTTTGCCGCGTCAACGTATCGATAGACCTCAGGACGGGCCTCAGGGGTGATATAACCTGCCGTCACCATAACGCTCTTTAGGCCAAACTTCCGGGCGATGCGGGAGATATCGATCACAAATTCGCCCCAGATAACCGGATCATTATAAGTAAAGGCAATGCTCGGAACGTTGTGCTTCAACGCCAGTTTCACAACTTCTTCCGGACTTGCACTCAGGCTTTGGGCATCGTCCAGTTTTGCTTTGCTCATGGTCCAAATTTGGCAGAACCGACAGCCCAAGTTGCAGCCGGCTGTGCCAAAGCTCAAAATGCCGGTGCCCGGCAGAAAATGGTTGAGCGGCTTTTTCTCAATGGGATCTATGGCAAAGCCTGCCGATTTGCCGTACCCCAGGGAGTAGAGTTTACCGTCTATATTCTTGCGAATATAGCAGAACCCAGCCTGCCCCTCTCCCATACGGCAGTAGCGCGGACATAGGGTGCAGAGGATGCGGCCATCCTCTTGCGTCTCCCACCAAAGTGCCTCTTTCACACCGTAAATATCCCCCTTTTTTCTTTACGGTGCAAGGGAAGTACACGCTCTATTGGAATAAGCTTGGCGCCCCGGAAACAAAGTTTTTACATTTTAAATTAGAGAGCAGGGTCGGTTTTGCGTTGGGCATAGGATCGGGCTTTCCCCTTTTTGACGGCTCTTCTCAACCGTTTTTTTCTCCCTCCATTTTTTCCAACATTGTGATATGAAGAGGCCATGGGTGGAATTAAAGGACTCAAGGGCATGCGCCATATTGCTTTAAGGGTCAGCAACGCTAAGCGGTCCAAAGCTTTTTACCAAGAGACCTTCGGGATGGAAGTGGTGTGGGAGCCGGACCCTAAGAACGTCTACCTCTCTTCCGGTTGCGATAACCTTGCCCTTCATGAATCCCCTCAAGGCATAGAGCCTCCGACAGCCGGGCAGCAGCTTCACCATCTAGGGTTTGTGGTCGAAAGTGTAAAGATAGTGCAGGAGTTGGAAAATGAATTCCGGAGCAGAGGTGTTAAGATTGTCCATCCCTTTAAAAATCACCGGGACGGGAGCGCTTCCTTTTACTGTGCTGACCCTGATGGAATCGTCATCCAAATGCTCTACGAGCCCCATCTGAGCCCGCAGAACATCCATTAGATGCTTTTGAGATGATTCAAAATCTCCTCGGCCGCCTCTTCTCCACTGTGGACGCAATCGGCGATGCCAACCCCCCGATAGGCGTTACCCGCCAGGGCAAGACCGGGGAGCTTGCCTAGGCGCGTGTCAATACGCTCAAGTCGTTCCTGGTGGCCGACGTGGTACTGCGGCATCGCCTTCGAGTGGCGACGGATACGGCTGAAAATTGGCTCAGCCTTTACGCCCAGTAAGCTTGCCAGCTCCTCACGAACGTTGCGCCCCATGGTGGCGTCGTCATCTTCGGCCAACAACGGCTGCAAAGCGCCGCCGATAAAAGCCCTGAGAAGAACATGGCCATCGGGCGCTCTACCGGCGTATTTCACGCTGCTAAAAGTGCAGGCCATGATTTTACGCGATTCAATGGCGGGGACAACGAGCCCAAAACCATCCAGCCCTCGCGGAAAATCCGCCCGCCGGTAGGCCAGATTGACGGTCGCCGTCGAGGCATAGGGAATCGCCACAAGCTCTTCCGACAGTGCGGGATCGAGCTTCTCCAGGATCGCTGCCGATCTGTAAGCGGGCGCTGCGAGAAGGACACCGCTAGTCTTAATGTTCTCTCCATTTGCCGTTCTCAAAATCCAGCCACCGTTATCTCCATTCTTGATCAGCTCAGTTGCCGAGGTTTCCAAACTCACGACTCCGGCAGGAAGGCGACTGGCGATGGTATCGACAAGCTCCTGCATGCCGCCAGAGAACGTTACAAATAGACTCCAGCGAGCGCCGCTGCCTGCCTGACCGCTGCGCAAGCGGTGCTTCTGCGCCGACCACATCGCCCAAATGACGCTGCGCCGGGCCCGCTCCATCTCCAAGAAGCGTGGCATGCTTGATCTCAAACTGAGCTTTTCGGGGTCGGACGCGTAGATGCCGCCGATCAAAGGCTGGGCAACGCGCTCCAAAACTTCCGCACCGAAACGGCGTCGGACGAAAGACGCGAGGCTCTCGTCTCCGTTCGGGTTTCCCCGAGGAATGAAAACTTCCATGGCCATCCGAAGCTTACCGGACCAGGAAAAAAGAGGCGTTCGAATCAAGGGCCAAACACGAGTAGGCGCCAAAAGAAAAAATCCTTCAGGAAGGGGTTGCAGCTTTCCTTTATGGACGACGTAAACGCTTTGGTGGGCTGAATTGGTAGAGATCAAGCGGGAGGTGATACCGAGTCGCTCGCACAGCCTCAGCGCCCAGGGTTTTTCTGTGATAAAAGAGTCCGGTCCGGCCTCCACCAAAAACTCGTCTACCCGCTCGGTAGCGATGGAGCCGCCCAAGCGTGGTGCCGCTTCGAGTAAGATAACCTAAGTGCCTATGGACCGTTCTCGGTCCAACTCGATCAGGCGGTGGGCAGCAGCCAAGCCAGCAATACCTCCGCCGACAACGATAATGCAATGTTTCCTCAACCTGACATTAGACTACTCCGGGTTTAACACTGGCTCAACCTTAGAGAGAATCACAAAACAAATGTTATACCAATTACAACTTTAAAACAGATTGTTGAAAGACCCTGTTCCCAGGCCGGTCAAAAAGGTCCCAGATGCAAGGCGCGCAGTTATCGTACCTCGTGGTCGTGGCTCGTGTTCGTAAACGAGCACGAAATCCGAGCACGAACACGAAAAAGAGTGAGGCGGTCGAGCGGAATTATCATAACCGCCAGCCTGGAGGTATCTCGAAGGGCCGATGCGTCGAGCGAGGAGCATCAAGCGTATTTTCCGTCGAGCGTTGTAGAGGTGTATCGCATCGGACCTGAGAGAGACTCCTGGCCCGGGCTGAAGGCAGATGGGCCTTTTTCAACGGTCTGTTAACAATTGACTTTTCCAATTGATCATGCACTCATAACTTTAAGAAATGCCGGCACCTGCACATCAAAGGAGCAGAGCAACTCTGTTTAAACAATCATTCGAGGATAGACAATGAGCTGGGATGCCTAGGTCA
>JAUXIP010000115.1 GCA_030620935.1 Deltaproteobacteria bacterium
CCCGAAGTGATTACGGCCAAGGGCGAGAAACGGGGCAGGGCAGGTCTTCTTCTCGGCTGTGTACAACGCTTCTTCTTCCCTCAGACCAACCTAGCAACGGCGCGGGTCCTGAGCGAGTGTGGCTACGAGGTTGTGACTCCAAAGGAGCAGGCTTGCTGCGGCTCTCTTTTGGTGCACGAGGGGGAGAGGGAGATCGGAAAAGAGCTGGCGAGAAAGACTATTGAGGTGTTCGACCGGGCCGGTGTGGACCTAATTGTGGTCAACTCGGCGGGATGCGGCTCGGTCATGAAGGAGTACTGGGAACTGCTCCGTAGCGATCCAGATTACGCTGAAAGGGCAGAGGCGTTTAGCAAGAAGGTCCGAGATGTCTCTCAAGTTCTGGCTGAGATTCCGTTTGCTGGGAGGTTAAAGGAGCTGAATCTTACAGTAACCTATCACGATGCCTGCCACCTCGCCCATGGGCAGAGGGTAAGGCAAGAACCCAGAAAGATTCTGAAGGCAATCCCGGGGCTTCAGTTAATCGAACTTAAGGAATCCGACTTCTGTTGTGGCAGTGCCGGGGTATACAATCTACTCCATCCTGACTTGGCTCAGGAGTTTCTGGATAGAAAGATAGATCGGATTAAAGAGACAGGGGCCGAGGTTGTGGTGAGTGGAAACCCTGGGTGCGCCCTGCAAATCGAGAAAGGTCTCAGGGAGAAAGGACTCGATATCCGGGTCGTTCATACCGTAGAGCTTCTGGACTGGTCCTTTCGAGGCATGGAGCCCAAGGATGTTTAAGGAGATCAATCTGTCTCAAGCCGTTCCCCCGAATGCCGTTGCCGTCAGATTTCGGTACGAGATTACCGGTTCTAACACGGAGAATTCTCCTGTCGCCGAACTAGCCGACAATGCCGCCGGCGACAATCCGATCCATCTGGCCGGTAATTCGGGCGAGGTGACCATTCGCTTTAGAACTGCCCAAAAGCTTTACTATAGTCTTCAGGTTACGGCACGACACCTCAACTTGTGGATCGTTGAGTGGAGGGAACTCAAAAAGCAGTCGTGTTGATGGGCATCAATCTGTAAAAGTAACGGACGCGAACAAAGTCAAGCGCAAACTTGCCGGAAGAAATCGTTCCCCTTATCGTCCACTAGAATAAAGGCAGGAAAATCTTCTACCTCGATTTTCCAGACCGCCTCCATCCCCAGCTCGGGATATTCATGCACTTCCACTTTCTTGATATTTTCCTGTGCCAGGAGCGCCGCCGGTCCGCCGATCGAACCGAGATAAAAGCCGCCGTACTTTTTGCAAGCCTCGGTTACCTGCGCGCTGCGGTTCCCCTTGGCAATCATGATCATGGAAGCTCCATGCGACTGAAACAGATCGACGTAGGAATCCATACGCCCGGCCGTGGTGGGACCAAAGGAGCCGGAAGGCATGCCTGCGGGAGTCTTGGCCGGTCCGGCATAGTATACAGGATGATCCTTTAGGTACTGGGGCAACCCTTCTCCCAGGTCCAACCGTTCCTTTAATTTTGCGTGGGCAATGTCCCTGGCCACGATCATCGGTCCGGTAAGAGACAACTGCGTGGTGACAGGAAGTTGAGTCAACTGGGCAAGGATTTCCTTCATGGGACGATTTAAGTTGACGGCAACGGCGTTGCTCTTTATTTTCCCGCGATACTCTTCGGGAATCAGCCGTCCAGGCTCACGCTCCATCTCCTCCAGCCAGATCCCCTCCCGGTTAATCTTTGCCTTGATGTTTCGGTCCGCAGAACAGGAAACACCCATGCCCACGGGACAGGAGGCCCCGTGGCGCGGCAACCGGATCACACGAACGTCCAGCGCGAAGTATTTGCCACCGAATTGCGCGCCGTAGCCGGCGCGATAGGCTGCCTGCTGCATCTTTTCTTCTGTCTCCAGATCACGGAAGGCACGTCCATGGTCATTTCCCGACGTCGGAAGAAGATTTAAGTAACCAGTCGTGGCCAGCTTTACCGTTTTCAAGCAGGCCTCGGCAGAAGTCCCGCCGATCACAAAGGCGAGATGGTAGGGAGGGCAGCCGGCCGTTCCGAGTGTCTTCATCTTTTCCGTAAGAAATCTCTCCAGGCTTTCCGGATTGAGCAACGCTTTGGTTTCCTGATAGAGTGCGGTTTTGTTTGCCGAGCCGCCTCCTTTGGTAACAAAGAGAAATTGATATTCCATTCCGCCGGTTGCATATAAATCGATTTGCGCCGGGAGATTAGTCCCCGTTCCCACTTCTTTGTACATATCCAGGGGTGCCGTCTGGGAATAGCGGAGGTTCTCTTCCTTGTAGGTCTTGTAAACCCCTTTGGAAAGGTACTCTTCGTCTCGAACTCCGGTCCAGACATGCTGTCCCTTCTTGCCAATAATCGTGGCGGTGCCGGTGTCCTGGCAGAAAGGCAAGATCCCTTTGGAGGAAATATCCGCGTTGCGCAGCATGGCCAGAGCTACGTTCCGGTCATTGTCCGACGCTTCCGGGTCTTTGAGAATCGCGGCCACCTGTTCGAGATGGGCCGTGCGGAGTAGAAAAGAGACGTCCCGCATCCCGGTGCCCGTGACCAGAGTCAGGGCCTCCGGATCTATTTTTAAAATTTCCTTGCCGTCGAAAGAAGTAACGGAGACGTAGTCCTTCGTCAAGAGGCGATACTTAGTATCATCTTTTTCCAACGGGAAAGGATCCTGGTATACAAATTCAGGTGTTGCCATGATTACCACCTCACAATTAATTCGATGTTACCGAAAAGATCATGCTTTATCGATACGTGGGAGTCAAACGGCTTGACTGTTTGACAAGCAGAAAGCAGTAATGATTAAACTTACGGCTCAAAGAAGATTAAAATAATTTGCCCAAAGGCTTAAGAAGGGAATTTGAATGAGGACAGACGGAAGGAAAGAAAAAGAGTTAAGGCCCATTGTCATTACACCGGGTTACATCAAGCACGCCGATGGCTCCGTGCTCATCGAGATGGGAGACACCCGCGTGATCTGTACGGCCAAACTCGACGAAAGGGTCCCCGGTTTTCTCCGCAACAGCGGCAAGGGATGGATTACCGCGGAGTACGGTATGCTTCCCTCCTCTTCTCAGGAACGTATTTCCCGCGAGTCTTCTCGAGGAAAAGTCGGGGGGAGGACTCATGAGATCCAAAGGTTGATCGGCCGCAGCCTTCGGGTGATCGCCGACTTGGAAAGCCTCGGGGAGAGAACAGTCTGGATTGACTGCGACGTAATTCAGGCGGATGGCGGGACCAGGACCGCTTCGATCACAGGTGCCTATGTGGCCCTCGTGGAGGCTTCGCGGAGATGGGCGAAGACAGGAGCTGTTAAAAAGAAGCTGATCTTGGACTCGGTAGCTGCGGTGAGTGTTGGGGTCGTAAATAGGAAAGTACTTTTGGATCTCAACTATGAGGAAGATAGCCAGGCTGAAGTGGACATGAATTTTGTCATGACCGGGTCAGGAAAGTTTATTGAGGTTCAGGGGACCGCGGAGGGCGCCCCTTTCACAAAGGCCAAGCTTGACCGCATGGCCGAAATCGCCCACCAGGGTATTCGAGACCTTATCAAAGCTCAGAAACAAGTGTTGGATCGGATCAGATGAATGGAAGGAAAAGGCTCGGGCTATCACGCCGCTTGCGAGGCGTGGAGGTTTAGCTCCTAGTTTAGACTTTCTTTCAGCTTTTCCCAGAAAGCTCTTGGAGAGAGAATTTCGAGATTGTCTACCCTCCCTAACTCAAGTAATTCATTTTCGCCTGTAATAAAAACATCCGCTCCTCCTTCCAGAGCACATGAGATGAGGGTCACGTCATCCCTGTCTTTGATTTTTATTTTAGGTAGAGTGCCGACCTTGGCAAGGATTGTATCCTCTTTCAGGAAGGCCAGGATTTCCGAAACCAGGTTCTTGGGTATGTTAAAATTCGCTCTTAATACTCGACCAAGTTCTACAAACAAGGGGGGTGTTATAACTAATTCGTGGGACCTAAGAATTTCGCTAAAGACATCCTCACAAAGACCGCGGGTAGAAAAGGCACTTGCCAAGACGTTGGTGTCCAAGAAGACCCTCATCAAGAGACTTCTCGGAAAACATCCTCGTCGGTCAAGTATCCTCTCTTCTCAGCAAAAGGCATCGCCTTCTTTCTGAGAGACTCAAATTGTACCAGCCGGAGCTGACGCTGGAGAGCTTCACGGGCAACCTCACTCCTGCTTTTACCGGACTGTTTGCTTGCCTTAGTGAGCAGCATGTCCAGCTGTTTGTCTAAACGGATCGTGAGGGACGTTGTCTTCATGTCTTACAATGTAAGACAACCCCAAATCTTTGTCAACGGGAATAGGTGTCTGGAACCCTTTCTATCTCGATTCTTCCGTGGACACCCACGGGGATTTAGAGTTGGCAATAATCCAAGTTGCTCAACAGCACCTTTAAGCTCGTTAGGTTCTCAAGCAACAGTTGTGCTTGCAAGTGGAACCGGCAAGGGTGAGCGCACATGCAAATCGCGCTGCGGGAAGGGTATTTCAACGCCGTTTTCACGAAACTTTCCGACGATCGCGCAATTTATTTCAGAGCGTACCAGCGGATGGCGCTTCGGGTGGTCGATCCAAGCTCTGAGCCTCATGTCCCATGACGAGTCTCCGAACCCTGTTAACAACACCTCCGGTGCAGGATTTTTTAGCACCTCCGGATGCCCTTCAGCCGCCTCTTTCAAGGAACGCATGACTGTCTCTAAATCCGAATCATAGGAGACGCCCACATCGATTTCCAGTCGTATCTTTTGGTCGCCATGAGACCAGTTGACAACGGTCGAAGAAACGAACTCTGAGTTCGGCACGATAACGGCGATGTTGTTTAACGTCTGGATTGTTGTCGAACGGATCTTGATCTCCTTTACATCACCTTCTTGATCCCCCACGGTGATGCGGTCCCCAACTTTGATGGGCCGCTCTAAAAGTAAAATAAGGCCGGCGACGAAGTTTGAAGTGATGTTTTGCAGGCCAAATCCGATACCGACGGAAAGGAACCCTAGGATAACGGCAAGGCCGGTCAGGTCGACACCGATAAACTGAAAGGCAACCACTGCGCCGACAAGCATAATGGCGTAGTGGCTGATGCGGATCAGGTTGTACTGTGTGCTTTGTTCGACGCCTAACCTGGCAAAGATTTGAGCTTGTAGTAACCGTCGTAGCAATCGAGAGAATAGAGCGAATAGCACAATAACCAACAAAAACATCAGCAAGGAGGATATGGTGACGGCCGTCTTGTTAATCTCAAATAGTTTGAAATGCATCCCGTATTGGATGATCTGAATGATTTCTGAGAGTGTCATTTTTTACCCTTTCTTTAATTTTATCCGCCTGCGCAGAAGACCTCGGGCATGAGCCCGGGGATGAATGCGTCGGACGGACCCCCCGTAGCTTGAAAAGCGAAGGAGGGTGAGTTGCTTCGGCGGATTCCGCCGAAGAAGTTAACGATACCACAGGCGTAAGCCCGTGGAGCTTCATTTTGCCCCAGGGGGCAACAGAACCTCTTTCAGGGCGAAGAATAGTGCAAAAGGATTACATCGCACAAGAAGAAGCTAAGGAAAGTTGAGGCTGTTTCCCAACCCTAATCTTGGACTTTATAGGTGGTTAAGGAAGAAATTGATGGAACGTTTAGCCTAAATCCACACAACCTTTATCTCTTTTTCCACTTCGCGGAACTCGGGGTCACCGGTGTAAAGATCGGCTTTTTTCTGTTTGGCCAGTGCGGCACAGAAACAGTCAGCCAAGGACATTTTCTTCACAGCTTTGATCTCGCCGGCCAGTTCGGCAAGCTGCTGATCAACGGAAACGATCTCGATAGGGAGTCCTAAGAGTTTGCTGCGGACTTCATTCCATTTACCTCGACCTACTTTCCGCTCAACTTGGTAGCGGACCTCTGCCCAGTTGGGAGCTGCAATGAGGGCGGCCTCATCAGCAGCGGCTGCCTTTTCCAGTAAGACCACGACTTTCTCATGTCCGGATTCCCGAAAGAGGAACGCAAGGATAGCGTAGCTATCGAGAACGGAATTTCTCAAACTTGGCCTCCTCCCGTTCCTTGTCCCGTTTCCTCTCTTTCAGGAGATCTTTGGTCCTTGAGGTCTCGCTCTTTAGAATCCCGCAAACGCTACGGATGTACTCTTTGGTCACAGGCTGAAAAATAATTTCGTGGTCCCGCTCCACAAAACAGACCTTTGTCCCCGGCTTAATTCCGTACTTCCGCCTGAGCCTTGCCGGTACAACTAATTGCCCTTTACTGGTTACATACGAAATTTCCATAATATTCCCCCATGTGAATAATATCTTACTTATTATAAAATATAAGTCAAGTTCTTGTCCGTCTTACATATTTGGAAGTTAGGTGAAAAAGACGTTGTTGAGCAAGTTGAATTACTCCTCGTTAGTGTCTTCGAAATCGTGGAGGTTAAAACCCCTACCTGCTGCGCTACCTTCGCCATCGAAATGCCGCAATCCTCAACCAAACTCAGGGCGACCTCGGTCCTAAATCGAAATATAGTTCTCCATCGGTTCCCACCGCGGGGCCTTTTGTCAAGCTAGTCAACAACATCCTCTACTATGACTAAGAATGCCAAGATCCTAGCCTCGACCCCCTTTCCAGCCTTGGCAGATTCCACGTGACTGTTTACAACGGAGACTGAATAATGCTTAAAGACTACTAGCCCGCAATTCTCACCAGCCCACGGCTGCGGGAGCGCATCTACCCGGATCTACTGCGTTGCGCTCGGACAAAGGGCTCGACGTACTGTAAAGTACGCCTGCGCGC
>JAUXIP010000136.1 GCA_030620935.1 Deltaproteobacteria bacterium
CAACAGCTATCAGTGCTCAGCCTTCAGCTTTCAGCGGAGAAGCTTCAGCCAGAGGCTGATCCGCCTCAGGCGGAGACGGCTGAAGGCTCGATGTGACGTCCAGGGATTTCAAGGTGTTACGCGCGTTTCAACAGATTATTGCCTTGAGCATGCCGGTTGATTTCCCGGCGATCTTTTGCTAAGCGTTTATGAAAGACTCCAATCTGCCGAGGAAAATAGGAGATCGAGATGTTCAAGGATAAGATAGAAGTGAAGGATTTCGATAAAATGGACCCGGAATACCAAGACCTGCTAAAACGGGTATTGGCCATTCAGGCAGACTGTGAGATCGGCGGCCCCCATCTCTATGTGGAAAATATCTTGCCGGCGGCGCCGACGAAAATCGATCAGCTCATTGTTGCACGGACCGCTGCTGAAGAGATCGACCACTATCGGAAGATAGCCCACCTCGCCAGTGATATAGATGTGGACGTTTCATATGTTCTCAGCCGGCCCAACCAGGAACGTTTTGTCGAGGCCTTTCGCGGCACTATCAATACGTGGGAGGATTATTCGGTTTTTGGTTTTTTGATCGACCGTGTGGGGCGTTATCAGTTAGAAGAATTTCAGGATTGCAGCTACGCACCGCTGGACCGCATTCTGCCGAATGTGGTTAAGGAGGAGATTGCTCACATCGGCCATGGGACAAACAAAACGGCGGAAATGGCAGCGAAGGGTGGAGAGCCTAAAGAAAGGATCCAGAAATCCGTTGACTACTGGTATGTCAAGGCGCTCGACATGTTCGGTCGGTCGGAGTCCAAACGCTCCGAGCGCTATCGTGAGTGGGGTTTGAAGCGCCGCACCAATTCTCAGGCCAGGCAAGACTACATTAACGAGGTCAACCCGCTGATCGAACAAGTGGGTCTTCAAGTCCCCGACCCGAAAAAGGGTCGACTCTATACGTAAAGGGGATTGGGAATCATGTCAGAAACACCTCATAGCGAAGAATTAGACGCTCACCTCAAGGACGTTGTCACTGCCCTGCACGGCGCCGTTAATTGGGCCATGCCGCACGTCAAAGATGATCCCAAGATCGTTGACAAGGCGATTCAGGACTGCAAAGAGATTCTGGATGTCGTGATGGAGGGAAACGTATCGGAGTGGGTGAAGTAGCGGCTGTTGCCCCAATGGCCGCCTGCTTGTGGATCTCGGAGGAAAGTTTTTATAAAAGGCGCTCTCATGGCGGGAGCGCCTTTGTTGTGATGGATGCCTGCCAAAATATGGTTCGTCGAGGAATGCAATCTTGAACATTGTTGTTTGTGCGAAAGTTATCCCTGCCAGTTCTGTCACGATTGAGATCGATCCCACCACGAAGTGCATGGTGCGTAAGGAAGTTCCCCACGAGCTGGATCCTGCAGCCGCCAACGCTCTCGAGGAAGCGCTGCGCTTGACCGAAAAGCACGGCGGTCAGGTCAAGGTCATTACTATGGGAATAAGCGACGTCACTGTCGGCATTCGCAATGCCCTGGCTATAGGCGCAAGCTCCGCTGTCCACATTTTGGACGATGCCCTGGCTGGTTCGGACACGCTGGGAACCGCGAAGGTTCTAGCTGCTGCTATAAAAAAAGGAGACTTTGACTTAGTCATCTGCGCCGGCGAAAGCAGCGACTCCTACTCCGGAACTGTTCCCGGGCAGATCGCTCGACTATTGCAGATTCCTCCCTTAACCTTCGCTAAAGAGCTATCCGTGGAAGGCAACAAGGTCACCATCAAACGGCAAAGCGAAGGGGGCTATGATGTCGTCGAGGCTTCGTTGCCGGCGTTAGTCGCCGTCACCAGCGGGATCAACGAGCCGCGCTACCCTCAACTCAAGGGCATCATGGCTGCCAAGAAAAAAGAAATTAAAAAATATACGGCTGCCGACTTGGGTCTGGGCCCGGATCAGGTTGGGACGAGCGGCGCGAGAGAGAAAGTGCTGACTGTCGGCAGACCGCCTCCTCGCAAAGCCGGCAAAATTATCACCGACGAAGGCGAAGGCGGAAAACAGATCGCAGAGTTCTTGGCCGAGCTAAAGGTTATTTGAATGGCTAATCTAATTTGGGTCTACGCGGAAGTGGTGGAGGACAAAATCACCTCGACCACGTTGGAGATGCTCTCGAAAGCGGCTGAAGTCGGATCCGCCGAGGCTATTCTCCTTGGTCCGGCTCCGCAAGACGCAATAGAGGTGCTCGGCAATCACGGCGCCAGCAAAGTGTATCGGTCCGCCGATAGCGTGTTTCACGAGTACCTGACACTGCCGGCGGTGGAAGCCGTTTCAGCCCTGATCGAAAAACACAAGCCCACGGTGCTGCTCGTCGCCTCCAGTTATTCGGGCCGCGACCTCGCTTCCGCCTTGAGCGCTAAGCTTGACTCAGGTGCACTATCCGACGTTGCCGACTTTGTTTTGAAAGGCGAGTCCGTTGAGGCTACTATCCCGGCGCTTGGAGGCAATTACCAGAATACCAGCACGCTCGTTAGCCCAGGAACAAAAATCCTGCTCGTTCGACCAAAATCCCTTGAACCTAAATTGCTCGATAAGACGGTGACAGTAGAAGAAATCGAGGCGCCTTCGGATCCGGCGCTGCAAAAGGTTCATGTGACCGACCGCGTGACGGTCAAACAAGAAGGCCCCCAACTTGAGGGCGCCAAAGTCGTAGTATCCGGAGGCCGAGGACTCAAAGACGCGGAACACTTCGAAATGCTAAGGGAGTTGGCGGAGCTGTTGGGAGGTGCTGTCGGCGCCAGCAGGGCGGTTGTCGATGCGGGCTGGGTTCCCTATTCCCTTCAAGTCGGTCAGACTGGAAAAACCGTGAAACCGGATATCTATATCGCCTGCGGCATCTCCGGTGCGGTCCAGCATCTATCCGGCATGAAAGAATCAGGGACTATTGTCTCGATCAACAAAGATCCTGAGGCGCCTATCTTTCAATTCTCCGATCTGGGCGTCGTAGGGGACGTCTTCAAAGTGATTCCGCAGCTCATCGAAGAGATCAAAAAGCGCAAAGGAAAATGACGAGGAAGGGGTCCGGATCGAGGGGCTCCATTGCTAGGATTGTTCCTTACCTCTTTTCTTAACCAATCCCACTTCTGAGACCTTTTCCGGTGTCGCCGAGATTTTGGAAGGGAGGCTCATCTCATTCGGCTTTTTCGCTCGCTGCTGCAAAAAGACTACGCCCTTTTTTGGTCCTCTGATTTTCTCGCCTCCTTAGGTCATTTCATCCAGGAGGTAGCGCTCTACTGGATGGCATACGAGATGACCGGCTCGGCCCTGGCCTTGGGTATTTTGAGCCTGTGCGACGCGACTCCTCGCTTGGTCTTCGGCGTCCTCGGCGGAGTCCTAGTCGACCGCTACAACCGCATGCGCCTGCTGATCCTTGATCAACTTTTTTCTTCAGTCCCGATTTTTATCTTCGTGGCCCTGCATCTCGCCGGTGTCTTGGAATTCTGGCACATCCTCAGTCTCCAGATCGTTTTCGGAATGGTCCGGAGCATCAATCCCGCCGCTTCCCATTCACTTCTTCGCGACCTGGTCCCGGCCGACGAACTGATGAATGCGGTTTCGCTTTACACGATGGGTTTCAACTTCGCCCGCGTGGTCGGCCTCTCTCTCGGCGGAGTGCTGATCCTCTGGATCGGCGTCAGCGGCTGTTTTCTGATCTATGGAGTCGCCTTGATTCTCTCCGGCCTGGAACTGCTGATGATCCGCCTGCCGCAGACGGACTTCGAAAAAAAGGGCGAACAGAATCTGCTGCGGGAGGCCCAAGAGGGATTCCTATATGTCTGGCATGCGCCGGTGATCCTGAGCAGCATCGGGGCCGCTTACATCCTGAGTATTTTCGTCGGCACCTATCAGCGTTTTCTCCCGGTCTTTGCTAAAGAGGTCTACAGCGTAGGACCCGAAGGGCTGGGAGTTATGATGGCAGCGCCGGGGCTGGGAGCCATCGTCTCCTTGCTATTTCTGGCTACGGCAGGAGAAAAGTGGAAAAAGGAAACGCTGCTTTGGATAACGGCAACGCTCACGCCCTTGTTTCTTATCCTCTTTTGTCTATCGCAAAGTTTCTTGCTGTCGCTCGGGCTTCTGGCCCTGGTGGGAGGAGGACAGATCGCTTTTCGCACAATCAGCCGTGTGACTATTCAAATGGAAGTGCCTCGTGACCTTCTGGGAAGGGTGATCAGTGTTTTCAACCTGGACCAAGGAATGCGCTCGATCGGCTCTATAGTGATCGGCCTGTTCGCCACCTTTTTCGGCGCCGCCTTCGGGTTGGCGGTCACCTCAACCGTCTCCCTGGCTCTTACCTCTGCTCTTTTCTACTACTTCCTTGGATCACGCGGAAAGTAATCCTTAAACCGGTCGTTACCAAGAACTAGAAGCTGCATACCCTCGCGCAACTGTGCGGCTCGGAAAGTTAAAAAACGGACGTAATGGGCGGGTTCGTGTGGAAAAGGAGGATGGTTTTAGATCAATCGTTGCCAGAGCGTTGAATTCGGCCCACCTGCTTTCTTATGTTCGACCGTCTCGCTCCGAGATACGGCCGTACGCGTTCGCTCATCGGTTTCTCGTGTGCCTCTGAGCTCGACTCGCTTGAATATTGGTTCTCCGCTAACCATTGCATGAGATCCACTGCTGGGAGAGGCTTGCTGATGAAGTATCCCTGTGCCATATCGCAATTGAAGGTGGACAACATTTTCCTTGTCTTTTGATTCTCTACCCCTTCGGCGACGATTTTGAGTCCGAAATGATGGCCCAGATCTATGGTCGCGCGCACGATGACGGCGTCGTCCTTATCCGCGGCCATGTTCATCACAAAAGATTTGTCGATTTTGAGTTCGTGCACGGGTAGCTTTTTCAAATGGGCCAGCGATGAGTAGCCGGTCCCGAAATCGTCAATAGAAATTTGCAGCCCCATCTTGCTCATGCGCGTGAGATTGTCCATGGTCTGCGCCGGGTCTGCCATGATCGCGCTCTCGGTAATCTCCAGTCTCAATTGGGAGGGAGCAACCCCTGATTTCGCGAGCAACCCGGCGATCTGATCCGGAAGCTCCGGAGCCTGCAAATTGAACATCGAGAGGTTTACCGCCATGCCGATTGTTAACCCAGCCTGATTCCAAGCTTGACATTGGCGCAATGCTTCGTGGAGCACCCACAAAGTGAGCGGCATGATCAGCCCGGTTCGCTCTGCAAGCGGCACAAATTGATCCGGGGGAACAATTCCGAATTTTGGGTGTTTCCAGCGTGCAAGCGCCTCGACACCAGTAACGCAGCCAGTCCTAAGGTCAGTTTTGGGCTGGTAAAGCAAAAATAGCTGATCTTCGACCAGGGCACGTCGCAATTCTCCCACGAGCACGAGCCGGTGAGGATTGCTTTGATCCTGTTCCGGGGAATAAACCGCAAAACCGCTGTGATGTTTTCGGGCCTCGGATAAGGCTATATTGGCCCGCTGGATGAACGCATCGACATTCACGCCGTGCTCGGGGAGAAGGGCTATCCCGATACTCGCTTGGACTTCGATCTTCAGCCCTCCCAGCGTAAAGGGTTGCTCCAAGCCTTTTAGAATACGGCGCACGTGCGGGGCGATCTCTTTTTTGCCCCCCGCGGTAGGAAGAAGAATGGCAAATTCGACGCCGCCAAGGCGCACAATGGTAGCGTTTTGTCCGGCCAATTCGCGAATCCGTCCCCCGACCTGTTTTAACAGGAGATCGCCGATGTGGTAGCCGAGCGTTTGGTTAATCTCCCGGAAGCGGTTGAGCCCCATTACGAGCAGGGCAAACTGTGTGCCGTCGCGCTGCCCGACAAACAGAGCTTCCTTCAAGCGGGTCCAAAGCAGCGTCCGGTCGGGAAGATCGGTCAAGATATCGTGCTTAAGCGAAGGTTGAGCAGAATTGATTATGACCGCCACATTATCTCCTAGGCGACTTTTCCCAAATCGAGTCAATCAGAAGCGCTTTTTCTTATGTCGTTCAGCTACTTACGGAAGCTAAAATTGCGGATATAGGAGTAGCAAATAGGGTGCCAGATAGTGTAACTAAGCCCTACGGGACAAAACGCCCCGATTTCCTGAAGTTTTTTCTGCTTGGAGACTTAATGGCTCGTTTTAAAGAGGGGCAAAAAACGTAAAAAAACACCATCAAATGACA
>JAUXIP010000113.1 GCA_030620935.1 Deltaproteobacteria bacterium
ATTTTCATGCCTTCACTTAGGGAGCTCAGCTCCTCGGTACTGCTCTGGACCACGAATACCAAAGTCATCTCGGTTGTGATCCTGGACTTGTACGAAGAGGGACAGCTCCAATATGTCTCGGTTTTAGGGGTTGTGTTGATGATCATTACGCTGTTGGTCGTGATGCTATCCTACCGGATCGTAGGTAGGGATTTCATGAAGGCCTGAGGCAAGAGCGATGGCGACAGTATCCCTACGTGGGCTTACAAAGATTTTCGGCTCGAATAGCCGGGCCGTAGACAACCTGAGCGTGGACATTCGCCACGGAGAGTTGGCCTCGCTGCTGGGACCTTCGGGCTGCGGTAAAACCACCACGCTGCGTTTGGTTGCCGGATTCTTGCAGCCGGACGCAGGTGAGGTACAGGTGGGCGAGACCGTTATGGGTTCACCTTCGGTTATGGTCCCGCCGGAGCGCAGAAACATGTCGATGATTTTTCAAAGCTACGCTCTGTGGCCGCACAAGACCGTCTATCAAAACGTGGCTTATGGCCTTAAGTTCCGCAGCGTGACTCGGGCGGAAGCGGTCCGTAAGGTCCGACGTATGCTCGAGGTCGTGAAGTTAGAACATTTCGAGGACCGATATCCGACGGAGCTATCCGGAGGGCAGCAGCAACGCGTGGCCCTGGCCCGGGCATTGGTCGTGGAGCCTGAGATCCTCCTCCTGGACGAGCCCTTGAGCAATCTGGATGCTAATCTCAGGGAGGAGATGCGGTTCGAGATCCGTCGTCTGCATGACGAATTCCAGATCACTTCCATCTATGTCACCCACGATCAATCGGAGGCGATGGTTACTTCCGACCGTATCTGCGTGATGAATCAAGGTAGGCTGGAGCAGGTTGGGACTCCTGAGGAGATCTATGAGAGACCTAGGACACGTTTTGTCGCAGAATTCATCGGCAAGACCAACCTCCTCCCGGGCACGTTCGAAGGAAACCAAAAAGTAAGTCTGGGCAACGGGTCCGTCCTCAACGTGGGAATCAGTGAGAACTTAAGCCGCAAGGACAAAATTTGGGTTTCCATTCGGCCCCACAATATTCAATTGGGACAGGAAAAGGCGGAGGCGGAGAGATATGTCAACATGGGTTTCAACCTCTTTACCGGGATGGTCCGTCGACGCATATATTTTGGTGATGCTGCCGATTATTTAATTCATCTCGGGGAAAATGATTTCATCCTGCGTGTGATTACCTCGCCTTCAAAAAAAATCGATCCGGGGCAAAAGGTTTTTGCTCTGGCCCATCCGGACCACTGCGTTGTCGTGGGAGAGAGGTGACCGGCCTCAAAGCTCCCTCTCCCGGCCGAAATCACTTCCCGTCTTTTAAAAGAAGAGAGTGGAACATGGACCGATGGCTATGAAGAAAAAAACTGCCAAGATCGTCTGTTTTCACGCCCATGTTTACTACGACACCTCAACCCGGGCTGCAGCCGCTCGCGTGCGGGACAGGTTGGGTGCGCGGTTCCGGGTCCGGCTCGGAAGCTGGCATGACAAACCTGTCGGGCCTCACACAAAAGCCATGTATCAGGTTGTGTTCTCACCGCACCAGTTCGGCAAAATTGTTCCCTGGCTAATGATGAACCGCGAGGGATTGGATATCCTTGTCCATCCCCAAACCGGTGACTCGGCACGAGACCACCTAGAGCATGCCCTCTGGTTGGGAAAAAAATTAAATGTTAACATCTGATAGATGCGTTAACCTACTGTAAAACTTGTACAAAGGCTATTCATGAAGCTAGGCATTTTTGATCACATGCAAAAAAATGATCGTCCTGAGTTTTCCTACCAGGACCTTTATGCGCATCATCTGGAAATCGTCGAGTTCATCGATCAGGCGGGGATGGACTTCTACTTTGTGGCAGAGCACCACTTCGATCTCGGGTTTGCCGAGTGCGCCAGTCCGGGCACCATTATCGCCGCCGCTTCACAAAGGACCAAGAGGATCCGACTTGGACCGCTGGTCTACGTGCTCCCCCTTTGGCACCCGGTGCGGGTCGCCGAAGAGGTGGCCATGCTCGATAACCTAACTCAGGGCAGACTCGAATGCGGCATCGGTAGCGGCATCGGCGCTTTTTCTTTTCCAGCCTTCAACGCCTCATGGGCAGACAAACAGGATATCATGTGGGAAGCCTTTATCATAATGAAAGGGGCATGGGCCAATCCCCACTTCAGCTATGAAGGGAAATACTTCCAGTGCAAGGACGTGGAGCTGAGTATCCCTTTGGTCCAGAAGCCCCATCCGCCTCTTTGGCTTCCTACGCGAAGTCCCCGCTCGGTGGAGGCTGCCGCCTCCGAGGGGATGAGCACGGTGCAGTGGTGCCCGCCGAAAATGGAGGTGGTACGCGAGATATTCGACTACTACCGGGAGGTTTACCACAGGGTTAAACCAGAAGGGCCTCGTCCCCACATAGGGGTCATGCGCGAGATCTATATTGCGGAAAGCGATCAACAGGCCAAAGAGGAAGCCAAAGATCACTGGACTTATTTCTGGCACAGGATTGGCGGGGGAAGGGCCTACGGAGGGTACGGGAACGAGAATCTCTCCACGATCACCCGCGAAGCACGGAGAAAAGAGCTTCTCGACGTTGATTCCGCCATCCGGGAGAATTCATTTATCTGCGGCTCGCCGGAGACGGTCACACGACAGATCAAAGAAATCGCCACACAATCCGGCGCGGACTGTTTTCTAGGCGAGTTTACCTTCGGCGCCCTGGAGCACAAAAAGGTCATGAAGTCGCTTGAACTCTTCGTAGACCACGTCATGCCCGAACTGAGAAATTTCGAGATCGATGCGTTGAACTATCCCAATAACGGTTACCGCGTCTGGCTCAAGTCCTGATTCGTCGATAAGGGACGGTTGCTGCGTTGTCGCTTCGGGCTCGCATCCTCACGTACTGCCGTGTACGCTCCGGTGCGATTCCTTGCTCCGCCTTGTACCCGCCTCCTTCTCGACGGATCAGGGTCAAAGTTCCCATCGCCTTTTTTTTGTGTTAAGGATCTCCTCCTATGGGAACAAAAATCACGACTCGGTTTCGAGAGTTGTTAAAGCGTCCTGAGCTTCTGGTCATGCCCGGCGGCTTCAGCCCGTTTCATGCCAGGATGGCCGACGTCCTGGGCTATGAGGCCTTTTTCATGTCCGGCTCTCAGGTAGCAGCCTATGTCTATGGACTGCCGGATGTGGGTCTTATCGGTTCGCACGAAATGGTCGAAGCCGGACGGCGGCTCGCTTCAGGATGCAACATCCCGATCTTTGCGGACGCGGACACCGGCTATGGGAACGCGATCAATGTCCATCACACGGTTCAGCAATACATTCGAGCGGGTGTTGCAGGCTTGCACATCGAAGACCAGGAGGCACCCAAGAAATCAGGTACCCAGGCCGGGCGGCGCTGCATTTCTCTCGACGAGGCCGTCGGCAAATACAAGGCTGCCGTTGCGGCGAAAAATGAGATTGACCCCGATTTCGTCGTCTGCGCCCGCTGCGATATTATTGGAGCGGAGGGCGGCAGCTTCGAGAGTGCGATGGAACGCTCCGCGGCTTACGTGAAGCAAGCCGGCGTGGACGCGATCTGGGTGAATACGCTGAGAACTCGCGAGGAGATCAAAGAAGCCTGCGGGAGAATTCCTGCCCCTGTCATCGCTCCCTATTACGGTCCGTCTCCCTCCCCGACATTCGAGGAGTTCCAAAGCCTCGGCGCCGCCGCGGTTCTTTATCCGAGCCTAACGACCGCCAATGGTCTTCAGGCAACATGGGACCTCATGCATGAATTTAAAGAGGGGGGCCCGGCGGTTTTGGAAGAATGGAACAAGCGAGCCCAGGCAAGTCCGTGGGGCGCGGTACCGCGTACCAGTGCACCACTTCTCGATACCGACAAGATGCGCAAGCTGGAGAAAGCCTACATTCCGGAATCTCTCCAGCGCGACTACTCCGGAACGTTCGGGCATGAGAGACATTGAGGAGGAAAAGTCCATGAGCCTGAAGCTCGAGGGTATTCTTTGCGCGAACGTGACTCCCTTTAAGGACAACTACGATCTCGACGAGACAGGACTGCGCCGATTAATACGACATGTCGCGAGCGTCGACGGCATCAACGCGATAGTTTGTAATGCCGGTGCGGGTGAAGGGGCAACCCTTACCCGTGAAGAGCGGGTCCGCTGTATTGAGATCATCGGAGAAGAGATCAGAAGCCCGGTCTCCATCGTCGCCGGCATAGAAGCGCTCTCCACCCGGGAGGCGATCCGGCAGACCCGTGACGCCAAGGAAGCCGGCGCTAAAGCCGTGATGCTCACGCCGCCCCACGTCTACGATTGGAATGCCACGGCCAGTCCGGAGTTTGCGCTCCAATACTTTCACGATATTGCGAAAGCAGTGGAGATTCCTATCACCATCTTCCACTACCCGGCGTCGACTTCTTCCGGATATACCCCGGACACCGCGATACGAATCGCCAGGGAAGTCGATTCGGTGGTCGCCATCAAAGTAGCGAGCGGCGCCAATATTCGCCGCTATGAGCAGGTGCTGCGGGGCATACGCGCCCTACCCCGCCACGTCTCGGTTTTTGCAACCTCTTCTTTGTTCCAGCATTTCGTCACCGGCGGCGATGGAGCGCTGACCGGATTCGCAAACTTCGCTCCCGAGTTCTGCGTCAACCTCTTCAAGACTACGAAGGAGGGCAATCTGGATAGGGCCCGCGAGCTGCATGAAATCAACTATGCTCTCGAAGCGGCCATCTACAAAGCCCCGAACGTCTACAAACACAGCCGCTACAAAGTAGCCGCGTATTGTGCCGGTCTCCTCGACAACATGATCGTCAGGCCTCCCCAGGTCCCGGTGCCTGAAGGCGAAGTGAAGATCATTCGCGATGCCGTCGACAAACTTGGGCTGCTCAAGAGATAGGAAATCACCGATGCTCAGCCGCGCGGCGGCGGAAGCCGTTCTTTCAAAATGGAAGAAAAAGCCTCTTGGTCGGGCTTCGACTCGCTATTCAGAGAGCACCAGCGAAATTCGCCCGCATAAACCCGCACCGTAGGCTTCAGCCCCTGCAGCGGCGGAACCAGGTCTCGCAGAGTGTCATACCACGCCCGCCTCTCATCGCGGTCCGGTGGATCGTCGTCCTTGGCGTCGATAAGCCGGCATAACTCCATCCACTTCTCCACGGGAAACCCTACTGTGAACTCCGGCCGATAAAGAGACAACGTAGTATGGCGGGCCTGAGTGAAGTGTTGGCTCTCGTCGAATTCGACGACAAAAGCAGGGTTGGAAACGTAGAAATCGCACGGGGGCATTTGGAGACTCTTGATAAATCCCCTATGGTCCCTGAATCCTTCAAGACTCCGGCATATTTGACACAGGAGTTCGCCGATGAGAGTCTTCTCGTAGTCTTCGGGCTTTGCCGGCCATGAAAAAGAATGACCGGCTCGGCAATCACCGTAGATAGCCGTTAACAGCCGGCGCACTTCTTCTTTACATTCGCGACAGTGTTCTGAATGATCAGGCACCATACTGCTATCAACTCGGGCGCTTGGGAATCAGCGCGCCGGGAGATTGACCCTTCGACTCCGCTCAGGACAGGCTCAGCGCAGGCGTACTTGAGCAGTACGTCGGAGCGAGGCGATTGAGCGCAATTATTATAACGCCTGCCATTGGCAGGCTATGGCAGATGAGGCTTTTTCAGCAGCCTGCTATCGCTCCGCCTGAACGTTTAGCTCCATCTCGCCGATCTTCTCTATGGTCCCTTTGAGATGATCGCCGTCGGCTAGTTTACTCACTCCCGCCGGCGTGCCGGTCGTGATCAGATCGCCCGGGTGCAAGGTCAGACAGCTCGTGAGAAACCGGATGTGGTCGCGCAGCCCGCAAATCATGTCGCTCGTATGCGCGCTCATGGCCAACTTCCCGTTTTGTTCCACGTCGATGGAAAGGTCTTGCGGCTCTTCGATTTCGTCTTTCGTGACAATCCAGGGACCAAGAGCCGTAAAGGTATCGAAGCCTTTGCGGAGGTTTCTAGTATTTTGCCTGCCGCGCCCCCACGGGTACCGCTGGCTGATGTCCCAGCAGATCGTGTAGCCGAATACGTAATCCAGGGCGTTCTTCCCACTCACATACTTTGCCTTTTTTCCGATCACTGCGCACAGCTCGCACTCGAAGTCGACGTCCTCTGAGATTTTGGGAAGAATGACCGTCCCTGCCGGACCGATGATCGAAGAAGATGGCTTGAGAAAAAACTCGGCCATCAGCTCGTCTTTACTTAAAGAAGAGCGATCGGAACTTTTATGCTTGACTCGCATTTCCTGTTGATGCTTCCTGTAGTTCGCCGCCGCCGCCCATAAGGAACCGGGATTTAAAATGGGCGCTAGGAGCTTGACCGAGTTCAGGGGCACGGGTGAACCCGACTTCAGGGAATCACTCGCGCATTGCATGGCGGCAGGCTGGTTCCCCAGCGTATCGATCACCTCGAGCATCGTATAGTCGTTCTTCAAATGGCCGGCTTTGACCAAAGCCTCTCCGATCGGATACACCTTGTCATCAACCACGGCGCCCGCCTGGTTCGAATTGTAGTGGCAGATTTTCATCTACTTGACCTCCAGTTCCCTAATAAAGGCACTATACTAGTTCGGAAGGCTTGCCGACGGCAAGAGAAAAACGAGGGAGGAAGATTAGACTCGAAAGACCTTCTGGAAGCTCTGGCTACAGCTACGGATGTTGCCCTTCTGGATAGCCGGACACCTATCTAACAGCTTTGTTCCAGGCTGCTCAAAAAGATCTTAGATGCGAGGCTTCGACCGTGAGCTCCCCTCGGCCTGAGCTCGGGACGAAGGCAGCCGAACGGCGCGCGAAAA
>JAUXIP010000008.1 GCA_030620935.1 Deltaproteobacteria bacterium
CCTCACAGGGCGTAAATTCGACGGCAAACAAGCTGCAGCAATAAAATTTGTCAATTACTCCGTTCCGCGCGCAAAGCTGATGCGGGAAGTTTACACTCTTGCCGAAGAGCTGAAGACCAAACACCCGGAGGTTCTCCGCATCGCCAAGGAAACTTACAAAATCGGCAAGCGGTTCAACTATGAGGAAGGTTATGCGTGGGCGACTACGAAGTCCGCAGAGCTGGATTCTGTTGCAGGGAAGACTTGGAAAAAGGGTGTCGGTCAGTTCAAGAAGGGAGAGATGCGGCCGGGAATGGATACGTATAAGTGGAATAAGGATTAGTCCGGGTTCAGAGGCAGGTGGACCGTAAATGTCGAACCTTTACCGGGCTCGCTTTCTACGTTGATGGTTCCTCCGAGCATATCGGTAAATTTCTTAACGATATGGAGGCCGAGGCCGACGCCTCCGTAGACTCTTCTTTCCGAGCTGTCGAGTTGGCGAAACCTCTCAAAAATGACCGGCAGTGCTTCTTTGGCAATGCCGATCCCGGTGTCCGAAACCTTAAAAACCACCATTTTGGTTTCAGCGCTGTAGCTCACAGAGAACGTGACGCATCCTCTCTCGGTAAATTTGATTGCGTTCACGATTAGATTCTGAAGTACATTCCTTAGTTTGGCATCGTCCGTACGGATGGCCGGCAGGTCGGAGGGATATTCCCAATCGAAGGATAGCTCCTTTCCCAGGGGAAAAAAATAGAAAGATTTCAATTCATCCAGGAAGATGACCAAGTCGAATTCACGCCTTTCCACTCGACTGACGCCGGCCTCAATTTTACTTGCTTCCATGATACTGTTGATCATGGCGAGCAGCTCGTTGGAGTTTTTCGTTACCTTCCCCAGGGCCTGCGCCTGTTCTTGATTGATCTCTCCCAACATATCCGTCTGGACCATCCGCGTGTAGCCCATGATCGTTGCAATCGGCGTCCTGAGCTCATGCGACATGATGCTGAGAAACTCGTCTTTTACCCTGTTGGCTTCTTTCAACTCGATCGCTTGATTTTTGGTCTGCTCGTAAAGCTGGGAGTTGTGAATGGCGATCGCTGCCTGCCCGGCGAGCGTAAAAAAGAATTCTATCTCCTCTTTGCTGAATTCATATTCCTTTTTCGTGAAAAAGGAGATGACTCCAAGGTTATCTCCCTTAGCCGTTAGCGGGACTCCGAGATAGGAGACCAATCCCTGGGCGCGAAAAAATTCAGGATCACGCGTCCGCGGGTCGGTTTGAGCGTTACGACTCGTCAGGGGGGCGTCGGATTCATATACGATATTAGCGAGACCTCGACTGGAATGTCCCTTCTTGACTTTCCACGCCTCTTCGTCCAGGTTCCGCGAGGCGACAGGTTCTAGTTCGCCGGTTTCTTTACTGGCCAACCAGACTCCGGCAGCTGACGAATCAGGGAGCAAAGGGGTTATTTTGTTGAGGAGAGTGTCCAAAACCAAGTGGAGGTCCAGAGTCGAAGTCGTGGCCAAATTGACGTTGTACAAAATCGCTTGACGTTCTCGGTGACGTTGGATCTGTCTTTCGGCCCGCTTCCGTTCCCTGAGCAGCAGCCCTAAAAGGAGAACGATGATACCTATCAAGAAGATCAGCACGGTGAGAGGGTTAAAGAGGTAGTTGGTGGTATCGAATATCTGCATGACTATGCTGTTTGATTGACTTATCAAAGACGTTTCGCGGCAGGGGTCTTACCTCAAGTGACCGCCGTAGATCCTTCTGTAGGTCGAATGATTTCGCAGAACGAGTTTAACATAAAGGCGGGTCTCTCTGTAAGTAATCCGCTCGATAAATTCCTCATCGTCTTCCACCTGGGATTGCTGCTCCCATCGGGCTACGGCGTTCTCTCCAGCGTTGTACGCGGCGAGGGCCCTGATCACATTATTGGAGTACCGTTGAAGGAGTCCTTTCAAGTAATGAGTTCCAAGGGTCAGATTGAGATCCGGCTCGAAGAGGTTTTCGGGCTGAACAGGGGAGAGTCCCAATTGTCCTGCCGTTTGAACAGCGGTGGAGGGAAGAAGCTGCATCAACCCGGAAGCGGTTGCCGGAGAGACGGCCTTGGGATCAAACAAGCTCTCTTGGCGGATCAAGGCCAGCACCAAAAAAGGGTCCAACCCTCTTTCCTCTGAATGCTTGCGGATTATTTTCCAGTAAGCCAGAGGGTAACGGTAGCGTTCCAGCTCGGCCGAGTATGAGTTGATTCGATAGGCTAAGGCGACACTTTGGGTATAGGCGTAGTTGCGGGCATACTCGCGCACCAAAGCCAGGGTCAGCAACGGGTCTCCCGAATGTCGGTTTTGAATTTCATCCAGCTCGGCAACTGCCAGATGGTTCAACGAGACCTCCGCCAATGCCTTTGCCCGTGCGAGATGGAAGATGACCTCCGGGCTCGGAGTCAGCGTAGCATCCAAAAGGCGAGAGGAATCGGCCTTTTTCTCCTCGACGACGCCCATCTTTTCCAGCCTTCTGGCGGCCAATAGCTTGTAGTAGCTGTCCTCTTGCCTATTTACGATCTGGAGAAAAATCCGCTTGGCCTCCTCGGATCTTTCCGTTCTCGCGGCGGTACGAGCTTGCCAGTAAAGAGCGGCAATTTTAAAGCGACGTTTCCCTTTAACCCGTGTGACACGGGAAAAGGCATCGTGTGCGCGATTAAGGTCGCCTTGAGTGTAATGAAGCCACGCCATTCTCCATTGAGCCTCCGCTTGCAGACGGCTGCGGGGAAATTGGCGGAAAAAGCTCTCGTAAAGGCGTAACGCATCGTCCCATTTGTCCAGCGATTCATGAATACGCGCCGTAGCGTAGTGTGCAAAGTCGGCGAAGCGGCTCGCGGCGTAGCGTTCTTTGAGTTGGGTAAAGTGCTCGAGGGCCTTCAAATTGTCGTCGCGATTCCAATAGATACGGGCCAGGTGATAGAGAGCTCTCGGAGCCTCGGGCTCGTCAGAGTAGGTTTTCACAATCTCAGTTAGAATGGGAATGGCCTTGCCTCTCTTCCGCAGACGTCGATAGACGTCGGCCAACCCCATTAGGAAACCCGGGCGCTGATTGAGCTGAGGGGTGAGATCCAGGATTTTGAGATATACTTTTTCTGCCTCGTCATAGTCTCGCTCCCGCACAAGGAACTCCGCTTCATGGGCCAAGGCATCCACTGTCGTTAGATCAAAGAGCCTGGGGTACAGCTCTCGTAGCTTTCTCATTTCTCTCTTCGCTTTGGCGGTCCAACGAGAGAGCGGAGCGAAGCGACGCAATTCTTGGTAGAGGGAGTGTGCTTGGCTGACGTGGCCTTGGAGTTCATAACTCCGGCCAAGTAGATAGAGGGTCTCCCCGGCGATTTCCTGTTTGGTAGTGCGGGCTCGGAACGCCGTGAGCTTCGCTATAGCCTTTGAATAGTCCTCCTCCTTCATAAAGATTTTGGCCGACTGTAGCACGGCTTGGGAAAACCAGATGCTTCGGGGAAAACTGTCTTTGATCCGGTCAAAGTATTGGCGGGCACCGTCCGGCTCTCCTCGCTCAAGAAAGATCATTCCGAGAAAATAGAGGCAGTAGTCTTTCAGCGGCGATTCCCGCCCTAAGGCTTCGAGTAAGACTTTCTCCGACTGGGCCAGATTCCCCTCGGAAAAAAGGGTATAGCCTTGCGCAAAGAGTTTGCGAGGGTCACTTTCTTGGGAGCGGAGTGGCAATGGGGGAAAAAGCCAGAAAGCGAAGAGGGAAAGCGCCACGATCTTAAACATGATCTAAGAAAGTTTAACGGAGGGGGAGGAAGGATTCAACCTGGTCAGTTTCTAGTTCCTGGTGTTTGGTTAACTAAGTCCGCCACATGGCTTCAGACGGATCAGCCTCCGCCATAAAACTTTTGACGGACTCGCCAATACTTTATGGCGAGAAGGTTTGTTGGCTGAAACTTGAAACTGGGAACTGCGAAGCCTTTTTCAACAGGCGGTTTAAGAGGATGGGTGTTTTTGTCCAAGGAGATTACGCCGTGGGTCGATGGGAAAACCGTGGACACGTACCTCATAATGCAAATGAGGACTAGTGCTCTTTCCCGTATTCCCTACTTTTGCAATCTCCTGGCCCTTGCGGATCCGATCTCCCTTTAGGACAAGAATCTTGGATAGGTGCGCGTATCGGGTGGTAATGCCTCGGCCATGATCCAATACGACGGTCCGACCGCCTTGCCTACTGACCTTGATTTTCTCTACCGTGCCGTCTGCAGGGGCGTAGACTGGAGTCCCTATGGGATTCGGGATGTCCAGTCCGGCATGATACTCGCGTTTTCCTGTCCAGGGGGAAGTCCGCGTCCCCACGCCTGAGCTTACCCGGCCAGAGGTAGGCCAGCGTGACGGGACTGACTCGATCAAGCGTTCCAGCTCTTTCCGAAGCAAAGAAAGGCTGGTTTCCAGGTCATCAATGGGGGGATGTACATTGGCCGAGCTGCCGTTGTTAGAGGTTTTGTACTTCTTTGGCACCGAGGCGTCGATCTTTTTCTGCAACCCCTTCCAGTTGGCGAGGAGAGTCTGGATCGTATCCGCCTTTTCTTGTAGGAGGGAAAGGCGCGTTCGATGGGCTTGGACTTCGACTTTGAGTTCTTTGATCCCCTCTTGTCGGAGTTGCATCCTGTAATAGTCGCTGACGAGCCATCCGCCGGCCCCAACCAGTACCACTACGCCGACTAACAGACAACAAAGCAGCCTTTTGGAAACAACTAGACGGCGCAGCTCCTTTCCCCGCCAAGGAAAAATAAGGATGGAATAGCTCTTGTTCATGCCTCCTCCACTTTCCAGTCCTTCTGCTCGATCTGGAGATCTGTGTTTTTCATCTGACAGTGGCCGTCAAACACGGCACCTTCCTCCAGGAGAAGGACGGGTGTTACAATATCGCCCACGACGCGCGCGCTAGCGTGCAACTCGACGCGCTCTTTAGCCGTGATATTGCCCGTGATTTCGCCACTAACAATGGCAATGCCCACTTGCACGTTGGCTTTCACGTGCCCTGTCTCTCCGACAAAAAGCGTATCGGAAGACAAGAGTTCTCCTTGAAATTTTCCATTTAGCACCAAAGTCCCTGTAAAAGAGAGACGTCCTTCGAGTTCGCAACCTTGATCGATCACGGACGTCAAATTCTGGTGGTTAGCCGAATGGTTCCCTTTCCTACGCCACATGGACTCTATCCCCAGGGTCAAAAACGGGGCTGATACTAACCTGACTTTTTAGGGGTTGTCAAACCATATTTTTGGGAGTGTTGGAACAGTTTTTTATTCGGGACCGCAGGTAAATACCAAGCTTCGAGACCGTCCCCTTGACTTCCCTGCTCTTTAAAAGCTAGGAGGAAATAGAAGATGACTCCCAGAGTGAGCGTTATCATCCCTACTTACAATCGCTGGCCGATGATCTGCGACGCCGTCGAGTCTGTTTTTAACCAGGGTTGCCAAGACTACGAGCTGATTGTGGTGGACGATGGTTCAGAGGATGCCTCGGTTCAAGAACTGTCGAGATATGGCTCGGCCCTTCGTTTAGTCTCTCAGACGAGGCGAGGCGTCGCGGCTGCCCGTAACCTGGGTGTTCGCGAGTCCCGAGGCAAATATCTGGCCTTTTTAGATTCCGACGATTTGTGGCGCTCGGAGAAGCTTGCGGTCCAAATGGCCTTTATGGAGGCGCACCGTGAGATCCGAATATGCCAGACTGAGGAGATCTGGATACGAAACGGTGTTAGGGTCAATCCTAAAAAGCACCACCGCAAGCCCTCAGGAGATATCTTTCGATCCAGTCTCGATCTTTGCCTGGTCAGCCCGTCGGCCGTGATGATGACACGGGAGCTGTTCGATAATGCGGGGGGATTTGATGAGGCTTTTACTGTGTGCGAGGACTACGATCTCTGGCTGCGGATCTCCGTTGACACTCCTGTCCCTTTGCTTCCTGAGGCATTCGTCGTGAAAAGAGGAGGGCATAAAGATCAGTTATCTCGCTCCACTTGGGGAATGGATCGATTTCGCATCATGGCGCTTCGGAATCTGCTTCACTCAGGTCTCCGAGGCGAGAAAAGACAATGGGCCCTGGAGGCCCTCGCCGGCAAAGTTGCCATATTGGCCCAGGGTGCGAGAAAAAGAGGGAGAGGAAAAGAGGCTGCTATTTATGAAGGGATCCTATCGGGATTTCCGGGAGAGATTAAATATGCCAAACCAGACAATATTGCAGTACGGGAAAGACAAGGGGTTTCGCCAGCCGACGCTGGAACGTTGGCTTAGATTAAAAGAGCCCGACCAACAGGCGCTACTGGGTTTGGCTCAGGAATTAAAGATAGGGGAGAATCATTTCCGGGATTTTTTAGATTGGTTGGAAGAGATCTCTCTCCGAGATCGCGCCACGATCCGCGCAATCCTGCGACTAGAGTCCATTACGCAAATCTTTTCGGACCCCCGTTTGGGCCGGAGCGACAAGGTGAAACGGATCAAAGAGGAGGTGCGCCGCCTCAGGTTTCCTCGATTAAGCCGAATTGAAGAAGAGGTACAAAATAGGATCCGCGAGATGAAATTGAGATCTGAGATCCGGATCACCGTACCGCCGGGACTGGAAGGGGGGACTTTAACCGTGCAGTTGAAGGCTAGCCGGTATGAGGATTTAAAGGCTTGGGTTAAAGAACTCAGCGAAGCTTTAAAGAAGAAAGAGATGAAGGAGATTTTTATCTTTCTAGGGGAGGGAGAGAATGCGGGACTTTGAGCCCTATGAGGTGATCGTTGAGGCTGGGTCGGAGACGAGTCCTGTCTTCAGAAACTTGAAAAGGACCTTGCCGAATGTCCCGTTTCGTCTCGTCGATGGAGCACAATCCTTTTGGCCCGCGATCAGATAATCCAGGGATCCTTTGGGAAAAGGGAAAAAGCGACTCTTTTTGATGTCTCATAAAGGCGACTTTCTTAAAAAATGCCCCGGCAGTGAGGGACAGGTATGCTGCAACTATTTTGTCATCAATTTTGCCAGCAACTGCCCGATGGAGTGCAGCTACTGCTATCTCCAGGAGTATTTAGCCCACAACCCGGCGCTCAAGGTATTCAGCAATGTAGAAAATCTGATCGAAGAGGCTCACCATCTTTTGAGCCGTCACCGTGGTTTCTTTTTCCGCATCGGCACCGGGGAGATCACTGACAGCCTCGCCCTAGATCCGTATATCGGTTTTTCCGCCGAGGTGATCCCGTTTTTTGCCGAGCAGCCCAATGTCCTTTTGGAATTGAAGACCAAAAGCGATCGAGTGGAGGGTCTTTTGGGATTGAATCCCAAGGGTCGAGTCGTGGTCTCATGGTCGATGAATCCCCAGAAAGTGATCGAGAGGGACGAGCACCTGACGGCATCTTTCGAGGAGAGACTCGAAGCTGCCCGTCGCTGCCAGGAAGCAGGCTATAAAATCGGTTTCCATTTCGATCCACTGATCGAATATCCCGGTTGGGAACAAGACTACCAGCAGATGGTCGAGAGCATCTTCTCGGTTATTGACCCACGCAGGGTCGCCTGGCTGAGTATGGGAGTTTTGCGCAACACTACGGGATTGAAGCGGATCATGCGAGAGCGATTTCCCTCGACCCAGCTTCTCTCCGGCGAGCAGGTTCTCTGCCCGGACGGCAAGCTGCGCTACTTTCAGCCTTTGCGGGTAAACATGTATCGTAAGATGCTCCGCTGGATACGCGATGCCTCGCCGACCGTATTTGTCTATCTCTGCATGGAGTCGAAAGAGGTTTGGGAGCAGGTCTTCGGATTCGCTCCGAGCTGCGAGAAGGAATTAGGGCGTCAGATGGCCCACGAGTGAATCACAATCCGAACTTCTCCGAACCCAAGCCCTCCAGCCGAAACCTCGATGAATCCTGTGCTGTAAACTGCCCAGAAATCTCCAGAAAGAGGTTTATGCATCTTGTATACACTATTGGTAATCGTGTATTTTAAGAAGGCAATGAGAACTCTGCTATCGGCAATCAGCGAAGGAAACCAAGGTCGATACCTGAAAGCGGACGGCTGAAGGCTCTTTTATGCTTGGTTTCGTTAAAAAAATCATTGGCACGAAGAACGAGCGGGAGATCAAGCGCATCCAGCCGCTGGTCGAGCGAATTAATGCCCTTGAGCCGCAGTACGAAGGGCTCAGAAATGGAGACCTGCGGGCTAAGACTGAGGAGTTTAAAAGACGCATTCAAGAAGCGACGGCTCAGGCGCGCACTGCCTTGGAAGAGGCTGAGGCCCGAGCTGCGACTGCCGGTGCAGAGGACCGAGAGCAGATTAGGGATGAGGTCGAGAAGCTTGATCGGGAGTTGCGCAAAACTGAGGGTGAAGTCCTGGATGAAATCCTTCCCGAGGCGTTTGCCGCAGTTCGGGAGGCATCCAAGCGGACTATTGGCCTTCGCCATTTCGATGTTCAGATGATCGGCGGAGTGGTCCTGCACCAGGGCAAGATCGGCGAGATGAAAACCGGAGAGGGAAAAACCCTCGTGGCGACGCTGTCCTTTTATCTAAATGCCTTGACGGGCCGGGGCGTACACCTGGTGACGGTCAACGATTATCTGGCACGGAGAGACGTCCAATGGATGGGTCCGATCTACCACATGCTGGGCCTGTCCGTAGCTTCTATCGTGCATGAGACGAGCTATCTCTTCGACCCGACTTATGTCACCAAAGACTATCGTTATCTCAACCTTCGGCCGATAGCGCGCAAGGAAGCTTACCAGGCTGATATCACTTACGGAACCAATAACGAGTTCGGCTTCGATTATTTGCGGGACAACATGAAGTTCTCCCTGGAGGAATATGTCCAGCGGGAGCTTAACTTCGCCATTGTGGATGAGGTGGATAATATTCTAGTCGATGAGGCCAGAACGCCGTTGATCATCTCGGGTCCCGCGGAGGAGTCCACCGATAAATACTACGTTATTAATCGAATTGTCCCCAAGCTGCAGCGCGGCGCCGTCATTCAAGGGGATCCCTCTCAGGAGAAACGTGCAGAGATCGAGGCACAAGGAGACTACACGGTCGACGAAAAGAGCCGGACGGCCACACTGACGGAGAGCGGGGTGGCCAAAGTAGAGCGGCTGCTGAACATTCACAACCTCTACGATCCGAGGCAGATCGATACCCTACACCACGTCCTTCAAGCCCTCAAGGCGCACGCCCTTTTTAAACGGGATACTGATTATGTCGTCAAAGACGGCGAGGTAATCATCGTTGATGAGTTCACCGGACGACTCATGCCTGGCCGGCGCTGGTCCGACGGTCTCCATCAAGCGGTCGAGGCCAAAGAAGGCGTTCATATCCGCGAGGAAAACCAGACCTTGGCCACCATCACGATCCAGAACTATTTCCGAATGTACAAGAAACTGGCCGGCATGACCGGTACCGCCGATACGGAGGCCGTAGAGTTTAAAAAAATCTACAAGCTCGATGTGGTTGTCATCCCGACCCATAGAAATATGGTCCGGACGGACCATCCGGAGATGGTCTATCGCAGCGAAAGTGAAAAGTTTGATGCTGTGGTGGAAGATATTGAGGACTGTCATCAGAGGGGTCAGCCGGTATTGGTCGGCACCACCTCCGTGGCCAAATCAGAGCAGCTTTCCCGGCTGCTTAAGAAAAAGGGAGTCAAACATAACGTCCTAAATGCCGTGAACCACGAGGCGGAGGCAACGGTTATCGCGCAGGCTGGGAGATTCGGAGCGGCCACGATCGCCACCAATATGGCCGGTCGCGGAACAGATATTCTGTTGGGAGGAAACCCGGAGTTTTTGGCCCGCTCGGATATGGAGAACGAGTGGATCAGTCGAGCCGCTAAGCTGCCGTTCCAGGCCACGACGCGGTACGAAGACGCCCTAAGAGAGCTTAGGGAAAAATGTGAGGAGGAAGTCCAGAAGGCCGAGGAGCGTTATCGGAAAGAGGTGGAAACTTACGAACAACAACGGGGAGACGCTTTGAGGAAGTCGACGGAGATCCAGCGGCGCCTAAGAGAGCTTTCCCCTTTTCAAACATTGCGGCAGGAATACGAAGAGATCTCTGCCGGCGAATTGATCGAGGCGCTTCACGATCTGCGCAGCATTCCGGAGGATTATTTAAGGATTAAAGAGAACCTGGAGACATCCCTTTTGGCGGTAGAGGATGCCCGAGCGCCGGAGGCCCGCCGTGCCCTGGACCAGGCCCGCGAGGCGTTTAGTGAATGTTTGGAACGTTGGCAACAAGGGGATGGAGCGAGGCAGGAGTTGATGGAGCTCTTGGACGAGAGGAGGAGGAACTACGAGCAGTTGATCAGTGACTATGAATTTGCCGTCACGAACGTGATCCTGTCACGAGGTGAGCAGGCGGGCATGGTGGCTGAGTACGAGGAGGCTCATAGAGCCTTCGATGAAGCTGAGGTCCGCTGCGATGAGATCCGAAGACCCTATGAAGAGGCCCTTCGAGAGGCCCAAAGGAACTACGAAGCCAAACGGCAGGAATATGTCCGCGCCGTCGAGGAAATCCGTGAGCAGTTGGAGAAGGCCCCGGACACCTACCGGCAGAGACACGAGGAAATTTTACGCGAATATAAAGGTGTGAACGCTGAAGAAAAAGAGAAGGTCATTGCTGCCGGCGGGCTCCATATCTTGGGAACGGAGCGGCACGAGAGCCGGAGGATCGATAACCAGTTGCGGGGCCGTTCCGGACGCCAGGGAGATCCCGGTTCCTCCCGGTTTTACCTCTCGTTGGAAGATGATCTCATGCGCATATTCGGCGCCGAGCGTATTCAAGGAATCATGAATCGTCTGGGAATGGAGGAGGGAGTTCCCATCGAGCATCAGCTGGTGAGCCGGGCCATTGAAAACGCCCAGAAGAAAGTCGAGGCGCACAACTTTGATATCCGGAAACACCTTTTGGAATATGACGATGTGATGAACAAGCAGCGGGAGGTGATCTACCAGCAGCGGAGGGAAGTCCTTAAGGGAGGGAATCTGAGGGAAGAAGTCTTGGAGATGGCGGAGGGATTGGCGGGCGAGATCGCCGAACGCTATGGCACGAAAAATCTCCATTCCTCTGAATGGGATTGGAATGGGCTCCGGGAGGTTTTACACCACCAATTCAATTTTCGTCTCGACGTCGGAGCCGAAGAACAAGAACGTTTAACCCCGGAGGGACTTGAAGACATCGTTGTCGAAAAGGTCAGGCAGATCTATGAGGGAAAGGAAAAACATTTCGGCTCTCCCATGCTTCGGCAGTTGGAAAAGATCATATGGCTGCAGACAATCGACAGCCTTTGGAAAGACCATCTCCTCAACATGGACCATTTAAAAGAGGGTATCGGATTGCGGGGTTACGGTCAGAAAAACCCCCTGCAGGAATATCAAAAAGAGGGCTTTGATATGTTTGGGGAGATGGCCCATCGCATCCAGGAAGACGTGGTGCAAAAGCTCTATACCGTCGAGATCGCGCGAGAAGGAGTCATGGAAGAGATGGAGGCTCAGCGCCGTCCTCAGATGATGGTCTTGAGTCATGGAGGTGAGGGTGCAGGGGAGAGCCCGGCGGCTCCGGTCAAACGTCAGGGGAACAAGGTGGGGAGAAACGATCCGTGCCCTTGCGGGAGCGGTAAGAAATATAAGAGGTGCTGCGGAAAATAACCCTCCACTTTAGATTTTGGATTGCCGACGTCAATTTCATCGTTCGAATGTGTTCTACAGGCTCAGACCCAGAGTTCATCGAAGGGAGCTCACGACGGAGTCTAAAATCCCAAATCTCAAACCTAAAATCCAATCGCGATGACTAATATCAGAATTTCCGGATTCAAGTTCTCCGGTGTTTCCTGCGGAATCAAAACGAGCAAGAAGAAAGATCTAGCCATAATCTTTTCCGAACGTCCTGCCACAGCTGCCGCCCTTTTTACCACTAACGCGATCAAATCCCCCGCAGTTCTGGTTGGCATGAAGCGGTTGAAGCGAGGGGAGATTCAGGCCGTGGTCATCAACAGCGGCAACGCAAATGCTTGCACCGGAGCGCGAGGGATACGAGACGCTCAGGCGATGTGTCGCAAAGTCGGCACCGGGTTGGGAATTAATCTCAAGCTTATTGTCCCATCATCAACCGGAATTATCGGAGTGCCGCTGCCGATGGAGAGCATCCTTCGCGGGATCGAGAAAGCCGTCGCACGCCTATCCGATGGATCCTTTTTGGATGCAGCCGAAGCAATCATGACGACGGACCGATTTATCAAGGTTTCGTCATCTCATTGCTTTTTGGGAGGGAAGAAGGTCCAAGTCGCAGGGATGGTGAAGGGGGCTGGGATGGTTGCGCCCAAAATGGCCACGATGCTTGCCTACATCCTCACCGATGCTTCTGTTGGGCGTGATTGTCTGCGCGCGATTCTAAAGCGCTGCGCTGATCAGACCTTCAACTGCATTACCGTGGACGGTGATATGAGCACCAACGACACGGTGCTCTTTTTGGCCAACGGCGCCAGCGGTAATTCCCCGGTGCGTCGTGGCAGTAGGGAGGAGCGGGTGTTAAGCAAAGCGGCTGGGGCCGTCATGAAGGATCTGGCCTTGAAGCTTGTCGAGGACGGTGAAGGGGCGACAAAAGTGGCCGAGATTTTCGTCCAGCAGGCCCGCTCTGCAGCGGAAGCGAAGAGGATCGCTCTTGCCGTGGCCAACTCCCAGCTGGTTAAAACCGCTTTTTTTGGAGAAGACCCGAATTTCGGCCGAATTATGATGGCCGTCGGTGGCTCCGGTGTCAAAGTCAGCAGTGGAAAGATCGATGTCTTCTTCAATAATGTTTGCGTCGTGAGAAAAGGGGTAGGATTACCTCGAAACGAACGCCAAGCGGCCCGCGTCTTGAAGCTCCCATCTTTTGTGGTGAAGATCCGTCTGCGTCAGGGCAAAAGCACCGCTTCCGTCTGGACCTCCGATCTGAGTCACGAATACGTCCGCATCAACTCGGCCTACAGGACCTAAATAATAGCATCGAAAGATACCCCTGTTTCCACGGAGCCTGAATCAATGTTGGAGAAGGCTTGTCAGTTTAGGGTCAATTGAGATCGTAGAAGATTCCGCTCTGCCATTCCCGTTCGAGGGAGTATCTTGTCTGTTGATCCTACCGCCCAATCTGAGAATCTTATCTTGAAACTTTTCATAGCCTTTGGTGGCGTTTCTGGTATCAACCACGACCTTGGCCCACCGTAGGATTTCGCCAAAATCATAATCACTGTGATCCGTGAGAATGACCAAACAGTCATGATCGCGAATCACGGCAGGAGACAAGTCGACGGATTCCAGATCTCTGTCTCCCATGTCGACTCTGGAGACAAAAGGATCGTTATACGAGATATGGGCTCCATTGCTGCTGAGGATCCGCATCACATCGATGGCCGGAGATTCTCGAATGTCACGGGACCCTTTTTTGTAGGCTACTCCGAGAATAAAGATTTTCGATCCCCGGACGCTTTTTTCCGATCGATTGAGCGCTTCTGTGACCAGCGTGCAGACCACCGAAGGCATCATCTCGTTTATTTCCGTCGCCAAGGCGATAAAACGGGCGTGGAAATTCAGGGCCTTGAGCTTCCAGGCGAGATAGTGAGGATCAATGGGAATGCAGTGGCCCCCCAGGCCGGGACCGGGATAAAACGGGATGAACCCAAAGGGCTTGGTCGCAGCAGCATCGATGACCTCGTAAACATCGACTCCGAGCCGTTCACACATCAAGGCCATCTCGTTGACCATGCCGATGTTGACGCTGCGGAAGGTGTTTTCCAGCAATTTGACCATCTCGGCGCACTTCGGACTCGATACCGGTACCACCCGCTCGATGAATTGCGAGTAAAAGGTTTGGGCTATCTCCGTGCATTCGCGCGTCACTCCGCCCACAACTTTAGGAGTGTTTCGTGTCAAAAAGAGTTTATTGCCGGGATCAATGCGCTCCGGGGAGAAGGCGAGGCAGAAGTCTTTTCCTGCTTTAAGACCGGTGGACTCCAGCTCTGGGAGAACCAGCTCTTCGGTGGTCCCCGGGTATGTTGTGCTTTCCAAGATCACCAGCTGGCCGGGCCGGAGATGTTTTTTAATCTCCTTAGTTGCTGCGAGAATAAAGGAGATGTCCGGATCTCTGGTTTTGCTCAGAGGGGTAGGAACACAGATGTTGATAGTATCGGCCTTGCGAAGGGCGTCAAAATGGCGGGTCGGGCGAAATTTTCTCGCCTGCACGGCTTTAGCAATCTCTTTGCTTTCGACGTCGAGAATATACGATTGGCCTGCCTTGAGACTGCTGATTTTGTTTTCGTCAACGTCGATACCGATCACAGTGAACCCAGCCCTGACGAGTTCGATTGCGAGAGGGAGGCCGACATAGCCCAGGCCGATGACCGCTGTCTTTGCTGTGCGATTGTCTAGTTTGGCTCTAAGATTAATCAACTTTAAGATTCCTCCGTTCCTAAATTTCCGTCGATTTATTTGGAATATACTACGAGGCCCTACGAAGTTAGGAGTGTGTTAACCCCGATCCGACAAAAATGATGTGCTCATATGCGATCGCGGACTGCATGCAGTACAGGAACTATTCCTTGGGCCGATTAATGTCGGATCGGGGTTAAATCTAGGAGAGACAGTGGGGGAGTCAGTCAAACACTGGTTTTAAATCTCCTATGGAAGCGCTTGTAATAACCTCGATGACTGCCGGACGTTGTGACTTTAAAGCGCGTCGGATAGCAGGCCTAATATCTGCCGGGTTTTGCACTCGTTCTCCATGAGCTCCCAGTGAAAGGGCGACATCAGCAAAGTTGGGGAAGGGGTGGTCTACGCCGACGTACCGTCCGTCGTAGAATTGGGTCTGCGTGGCTTTTGCCTGTCCGTAACATCCATTGCTGGCTACGACTGCCAGGATGGGTATGTGGTGTTCCACAGCCGTGGCCATGTCTGTAAGAGCCGTTATAAATTGTCCGTCTCCTAGAGCGGCGATCACAGGTCGATCGGGAAGAGCGAGCTTGACTCCCATGGCAAGACCGAGGTGAGCTCCCGACACATTGAAGTCATGAGATTCGATCATGGGAAAATAGGAAGTACTCAAACAATGTTTCCATTCCATTTCGCCCAAAATAATTCCTTGGCGACCCACTTCGTCTGCAAGATCTTTGAGGAGGCGCAGTCGGCGGATCGGCATCTCGCTGGACCGGGCCAAGCGGATCCATTCCTTGCTCCAAGTCTCCTTTTGCTCCCAGATTTTTTGGATGCGGCGAATGACTTTTGACGGCCATTTTTCAGCTCCCATTTGTCTCAGGGCGGAAAGAAGATCCTTAAGGACCATTCTGGCATCTCCGATGATACCTAATTCGATCGGGTAGTTCCTTCCGATTTGGCGTGGGTCGATATCAACCTGGATGATCTTTACGTTAGGAGCGAAGATCTCATCCGAGAAGCCGAAGGTTGTACGGTCGTTCAAGGTACAACCAAAAGAGATGATGACGTCTGCCTCTGCTACAGTCTGAAGGGCCACCTTGTTGGCCTTGCTCCCTAGTCTTCCTATGGAAAGGGGATAATCGTCCGGGACGATGCCGGACTTCCCGTTGGACGTTACAATCGGGGCGAACAAGAACTCTGCCAGCTCCATGGCTTCCGAGGTGGCCGGGGACCAAACCACGCCCCCTCCTAAAAGGATCACCGGGGTTTGAGACTCCATAAGAATTTCTGTCGCGCGGCGGATGAGTTCCGGGCTGCCCGCTGGACAACCAGGGGACATAAATTGACTATGGGGCCTGATTTTTTCCGACGTTTCTTTAAGCAGCAAATCACGGGGAATTCCCCAATAGACCGGTCCCATCTTGCCTGAACCGGCGCTGCGATATGCTTGCTCCAAGGTTGCCACGACACGATGAGGGTGATTAACTCTATAGACGGAGCGGGTCGATTTTTCGAAGAGAGAATCCTGTTTTGATCCCCGAGTGATTGACTCTTCTCTATGAAGATCGGAAGTTGACAGCTCACCGGCGAGCAAAATTACTGGGGAGCCGTCATAAAAAGCCTGTGTCACAGCTGCCGTTGTTTGAGCGGCGGCGCTTCCTCCGGAGGTTAGAGCGACGGCCGGCCGACCCAAAGCCCTGGCATAGCCATCAGCCATAAGCACGGCAGTCTCTTCCCTATAGGTGGCAATAAACTTAATCGTGTCCTCATTGGCGAGGCGGTTCAGAAGAGGGAGGATGTCCTCACCAACCTTACCAAACACATAACGGATATCTTGGGCTTTGAGAAACTCGATGATGGCCTGAGTAACCGGCATTGTCATGGGGGCCTCAGTGAAAGGCTCGGGCATATTCAAGAACTCCTTAAGATGAGGGTGGGGCCGAATGACCCCAAACTTCGCAAACCGAATAAGATGAATCTACACGCAGTTTCAACAAAGGTTCGTCAGCCTTGACTTTTACTTTTGATGATGGCACACAATTTTATAGGTGAGTTTTTTAAGTACCCTAGAA
>JAUXIP010000174.1 GCA_030620935.1 Deltaproteobacteria bacterium
AGCCAGAAACTCCTTCGGTTTGATCTTCTTGAAGAGAACCGGAAACAGATCAAGGAGATCCTTGGCGAATGCGGGAACGGTTTCGCCTTGAACACAATTCCCGATTCTTTTCCCAAGTTAATAGAGCTTTTGCGGGAAAAAGGCCTGTTGGAAGATGAGACCGAGCCCAAGGGAGTGATCGAAGAACCCTATGATATTACTTTGGATGGATTGGTTTTTCCGGCCCCTCGCAGCGCCCAGCTCCAAGCTTTGGCCCGAGGCGAATCCGGAGGAATGCTGGCTTTGGCTTACAGCTCAATGAGTTCATCGGTTTCTCATCCTATATTGGCAGAGGTGCGTGTGGGTTACTGCCCGGTTAAGGTCACGCATCCCACCCTCAAGGAGACGATGACCATAGGAGAAGTTTTGCTGACAGAGTGCGACGTGTTGGATACCTACGTTCGTGCCGTCGCACAACCTCAAGCGGCAAAGTTGAAGCTTGGCTATGGGCTCTGCTTCGGCCAAAATGAGATCAAAGCGATTGCTATGTCCGTTCTAGATCTTATGCTTCGGACCGGAAAATCACCGTATCCGACGTCGGACCAAGAGTTCGTCTTGAAAAACGTAGAAGGGACTGAATCGGCAGGTTTCATTCAGCATCTCAAGCTGCCGCATTACTAACAGGGGAGAAAAATGGACCGCAGAAATCGATTGGAGATTCTAGCTCAAGCCGACGCTGCCGTTCTCTTGTTGCTCGCCGAGGAAATCCTGGCAACTTCTGAAGCAGAAGTCATCAAACAACCGGAGACCTCCCTGTTGATGGCCCGGGCTAACGATTCGGTCACGGGATCTCCCTTTAACCTAGGTGAAATCCTGGTCACCGAATCGGAGGTTCGCCTTGGGAACCATATCGGTTATAGCCTGATTATGGGTGAGGAATCCGAGCGAGCCTTGGCGGCGGCCGTGATTGATGCGGCATTGGAGGGGGGTCACGCTTCGACCTCTTCCATAGAGGAAAAGCTTGGGCAAGAAGAGAGTCGCCTAAAAATGGAGAAGGAAAAGGAATTTGGACTCGTGGCGCAAACCCGTGTTGATTTTGAAATCGTGAGAGATTGACATGGAAATTTTCCGTGATACCGTTTTTTCCGTAGTTTATGACAGCCAGAAAATATCCCGTGTACTGCTCGATTCCTTAGCAAGGCCGGGAAAAGTTCTTGAACTCCCCCGACTCAATCTCACGGTTCCCCAGGGAGCGAATCCTTACATTATTGCGATCCTCCGCACCCTATTGGATCAACAGGTCTCCTTCTCTGTGCTTGCGGATAGGGGCCCGCTACGCGAGGCGATTCAGGAATACCTGACGCTTAATACGGGAAGCTTCGTAGGCGGCGTAGCCGACGCTGACTTTGTTTACTCTGTGGATGGAGATACCCACGGGCAGGTTTTGAATCTTAAGCGCGGCCGAACTGAATTTCCTGAAGAGAGCGCCACCATCATCTATAGCGTGGAGAGCGTGGGTTGTCCTGAATACCCGGCGGATCAAGATACACAACTATCCTCAATACGCCGGTTGAGCCTAAGGGGGCCGGGAATTTCTGAGAAGCGCAGAGTGTGGCTTCGCGGCCTTGGGTTGGGAGAGATCATAGACCTGACGAAAACTCGGGCACTCCTTCCTCTCGGCGTGGATGCCATATTTGCCGACCCGGCAGGAAGGATCATCGGGTTGCCTCGTACTACGCACATCGAAGTCTTAAATGGTGAAGAGTCCGACGATGGAGAAGATTAGGCTTAAAGAATTGCTGGAAAACGAAGAGGAGCACAAACACCGAGGTTACAACTACGCCTTTTTGGATGAGGACACCAAACGAGAGATACGTAGGAGACTTTTAAAGGCGGTAGCCATCCCGGGGCACCAGGTCCTGTTCGGTTCACGCGAGATGCCACTGGCACGAGGATGGGGAACCGGCGGGGTCCAGATTACTCTCTCGCTCATCGGTCCAGGGGATACTCTCAAGGTCATCGAGGAGGGATACGACGACGGTGTAAATGCCGTTAATATCAAACGGCTGATCCAGCAGACCACAGGCACCGAGATCACCACCGACACCCGTAAGGCGACCATCATCCAGACCCGCCATCGCATCCCGGAAGAAAAAATGACGGCGTCACAGATCCTGGTTTTGCAAGTGCCGAAACCGGATCCTTTGAGGTTGGTCGAGTTTAGCCAAGCCAGGAGTCGTCTGATGCACGCAGAGAGGGACTATCACCGGCTTTGGGTTCATCTATATGAAGAGATCAGAAAACGTGGGGGAAAGGCCCCGCCGGGCATTCGCCGCCCGGTTCTCGTCAACAAGCGATATATCATGGACCCGAGTCCCATCCCTGCGTGGGACATTTTAAAACTTTCACAGTCGGAAACTCTCTTTCTCTTTGGCGCAGGGCGGGAAAAACGCATTTACGCGGTGCCGCCGCACACTGAGGTGGAACCGGTAGAATTCGAAGATGTCCGGTTCACAGTCGAAGACTTTAATGGGAAGCGTTGCGCCAAATGCGGCAGCACGGAGTCCTATCTCAACGAGCTATTTGGAGAAGACGGAGAGCCGGTGTTGACATGCTCCGACACGAGCTTTTGCCTTAAGCGACAGAGGGGAGGGAGGATAGATTGACCTGGCACTTTCGAGTCTCCGACCTGTCGGTGATCTATGGCAAGAGCTGTGGAAACTGCCGAGTTTATACCGGGCCAAAGAAGCGGACCAACCGCTGCCCCGCCTGCCACTCCGTAGTAGCCTGTACTGACGTCTCTTTCGAACTCCACCCCGGTGAGGTTTTGGGAATCGTGGGTGAAAGTGGATCAGGAAAAACTACGCTCTTGCGATCCCTTTATTTGGAAGCGCCCTTCACGTCGGGTGAGGTTTACCTGCAGCCTTATCAAGATGGCCGCGCTAACATCTTCCAAGCGGATGGACCGGCGCGGCGCCTCCTCCAGACGCAGCTTATGGGTATGGTCTACCAGAACCCGAGGGAAGGATTGGACTTTACTATCTCCTCGGGGGGCAACATCGCCGAGAAGCTCATTGCGGCAGATTGGCGCAACGTGGATCAGATCCGCAATCGTGCCCAACAGATTTTAGAGCGGATCGAGGTGCCTTTGGACCGCATGGACGAGTTCCCCGAGACCTTGAGCGGAGGGATGCAGCAGCGCGTTCAAATCGCGAAAACCATCGCCAATAACCCCCAGCTCCTCCTGCTCGACGAAATCAGTACGGGCCTGGATCTGTCCGTCCAGGCTCGCGTCCTGGATATGGTCAAAGATGTGGTACGAGATTTGAAACTGGCGACCATCGTTGTCTCCCATGACCTTCGCGTCGTCCAGCTTTTGGCGGTGCGGACGATGGTTATGTACTACGGTCAAATTATTGAAGCGGGATTAACGGACCAGGTCATGGAAGATCCACAAGAGGAGTATACTCAGCTGCTAGTGAGTTCTATGTTGTAGACAGCCGTGCGAAACCGGGAATGGTTGTAAATGATGTATCTGGAAGTTAAAGGGCTTGCTAAACTGTTTACCCTGCATCTGCTTGGAGACAAAAGGATCACCGGATTCAGCAACGTCAGCTTTGGGCTAAAGCACGGTGAATTCCTCGGGGTTATGGGTCCTATTGGAACGGGAAAATCCTCCCTTATGAAGTGCCTCTACAGGACCTATCTCCCCACTGACGGAGAAATCTCATTGCAGTCGGACGGGAGGATCATCGATGTAGCGAAGGCGCCGGAACATCAGATCATAGAGCTCCGCAAGCGGGAAATTGGGTTTGTATCCCAGTCTTTCCGTAAGATTCCGCGGGTCAGCACGCTCGACGTAGTCGCGGAACCATTACTTGAGCAAGGTCTAGAGCCGGCTCAGGCAAGGGAAAGATCGAAGGCAATGCTGGCGCGGCTGCTTATCCCTGAGGAGATGTGGGACACTTATCCTGCCAATCTCGGGATCGGTGAAGGGCAGAAGGTGAACTTTGCGCGGACGTTGGTTTACGGCCCCCGCCTGCTCATCCTGGACGATCCCATCTCGCTTCTCGATTCGGAAACCCTGGAGATCATTGTCGAGATGTTCCGTGAGCTGAAAAGCCAGGGAGTCACCATCATTGGCGCTTTTCAAGAAACCGACATTAACCGGGAGTTGGCCGACAAGATCCTCCTTCTAGAGAAGAATCGAGTCGCAGCATTCGGTGAAGCGACAGAGATCCTTCCCCTCGTGCGAGGGGGGAGGACGCGATACGGAAAGACCGCGTAGCACCCTTAATCCGGGGAGCGTCGGCAAGCCTAAGGAATTTGTTGGGTCCGGCAGGCTGCTATGTTGAACTGACCGGAGAGATGGGGAGGATTCAATCGTGGGCGAGTTGATTATCACAGGAGGAAATGTCGTTACGCCACAAGGAGTTCTGGCTAACGGCGCGATTACCGTCAAAGACGGCATCATTCAGAGTATAGACGAGAGCGCCGGCGCCGCGCATATACCCGGGACGGACGACCGCGTGATCGACGCGCAGGATCTATATGTTCTCCCCGGTCTGATCTCCCTCCAATGTTCCTTTCTGGATAAGGAGATCTTTCCCCGTACCGGGGTGGAGTTTCCCATCGAGAGGGCCCTCATCCAAGCGGATAAGGTCATGGCATCAAGCGGTATCGTGGAGGCCTATCACACTGTCAGGATAAGCGAGTCCGCCGGCTTAAGCCTGAAGGGGGCAGGGGCAATGAATAGCTCCCAAAACAAAGCCGGCCTTTTCTGTGCCCATCGCCTCCACCTGATCGCGGACGAAACAACTCTCCCCATGACTCGGACTTTTCATCATTCGGGACATATCCTGTCCCTCTTGCCTTCCCACGGGAAGGTTGACGGTAAGGCCCTGGAAGCCTCGTTCTATAGTGTTCGAAAGTCACAGTCTGAGCTTGGCGCCAAAGATCCTTCGGCTTCGGCAATTCCCGAGTTCAGTGCTGTTTTTGAGCCGATAGGCGCCCTGTCGTTCCAGGAGGCAAAATCCTCAGGAGCACTCGTGGTTGCTAAAGTTCCCTACTTGGTGGCCTCGTCACCCGACTCACTGGCTCGGGATGCATTTAGAGAAGGGTTGATTGACATCTGCGTGGCCGACTGTTACGCCCCCTCGCTGCTATACGCAGCGTTTCTTCTTGATCGTCTGGGCATGATGCCGCTTTACATGGCCGTGAACTTGGCGAGTCTGGCACCGGCCCGAGCTCTAGGAATTGCAAGGTCGGAAGGGTCTCTCGAAGTGAGTAAGACCGCGAACCTATGCATGGTAAGTCTTTGGGAAGGAATCCCGCGAGTCGTTAAGACCCTCATTAGGGGAAAGGTAGTCTTCTCGACCGAGAGGGAACCTTCGTAGATCAAGGAGAGGCCCATGGAAAAGCTTGTGATAAGCGGGGGTAAG
>JAUXIP010000379.1 GCA_030620935.1 Deltaproteobacteria bacterium
AAGCGTCAGCAAAAGCAGCGAGTTTCCCATCGGCTGCTGGCGGGAAAGATACTGGCCCTGGTCTTTGAAAAGCCGAGTCTGAGGACCCGGGTCACCTTTGAAGCCGGGATGGCTCAACTCGGCGGTCATACCGTCTTTCTCGGGCCCGGCGAGATCTATCTCGGAGTGCGCGAGCCGGTAGCCGACTGCGCCCGTAACTTAAGTCGGTGGGTCGATCTCATCGTGGTGCGAACTTTCTCGCAGCAGAGCTTGGAAGAGATGGCGGGTCAGGCGACGGTCCCTTTGATCAACGGTCTCACCGATCTGTTTCATCCCTGTCAGGTGCTGGCCGATTGCTTCACGCTTTTAGAGCAAAAGGGAAAGCTGGAAGGTTTAAAAGTCGCTTTTGTCGGCGACGGAAACAATATGGTTCACTCCTGGATGCAGGCTGCGAAGAAGTTTTCCTTCTCTTTTTTTCTCGCCTGCCCTAAGGGTTATGAGCCCGACCCGGAGGTTGCCAGGGCCGCGACGTCAAGTGGGGGACAGATTGTCATCACCCATGATGTGGAAACGGCGGTTCGCGGAGCGGATGTCGTCTATACGGACGTGTGGGCGAGTATGGGACAAGAGGGAGAGGCAGACGCCAGGCGCAAAGCCTTTCGGGGCTTTCAGGTCAACACGGAGGTAGTTGCGATGGCTGGCAAAGAGGCGGTCGTGATGCATTGTCTGCCTGCTCACAGGGGAGAAGAGATCACCCACGAAGTTTTGGAAGGGAGCCAGTCCATCGTTTTCGATCAGGCCGAGAATCGCCTCCACGTGCAGAAGGCGATCATGGTGTGGATGCTGAAAGAGGCAAAAAGTTTAAAGGAAAGAAAGACCAAAGGTCCGAGGAGCAAAAAGAGTTGAAGGTAAAAAAAGTAGTTCTAGCTTATTCCGGAGGATTGGATACATCGGTGTGCCTGCGCTGGATCAAGGAGCAGTATCGCTGTGAAGTCATCGCCTACTGTGCGGACCTCGGCCAGGGTGAGGATTTGAAAGCAGTCGAGCGCAAGGCCCTGGAGACCGGTGCCAGCAAAGCCGTGATCGAGGATCTCAGGGAAGAGTTTGTCAAGGACTACGTTTTTCCAATGCTCAGGGCCAATACGGTCTATGAAGGGTCCTATCTTCTTGGGACTTCCATCGGGCGCCCCCTGATCGCCAAGGCCCAAATCGATGTCGTCAATCGCGAGAAGGCGGATGCCGTATCCCACGGCGCCACCGGTAAAGGGAATGATCAGGTACGATTCGAGTTGACGTACCATGCGCTTAAACCCGGTGTGAAAATCATTGCGCCGTGGCGGCTCTGGGACCTTAACTCGCGCAGCGCGCTGATCGCCTATGCGAGGCGCCACGGCATCTCCGTTCCCGTGACTAAAAAAAGGCCGTACAGCACCGACCGAAACCTCTTTCATATCAGTTACGAGGGCGGTATCTTGGAAGATCCCTGGCAGGAGCCGCCGGCTGATATGTTTGTCTGGACGACAGCCGTGGAAAAGGCGCCGGACCGGCCTGAATATGTAGAGATTGAATTTGCTCGAGGAGATCCTATAGCTATTAACGGCAAAACCCTTTCGCCGGCAATTCTACTCTCGCGGCTGAATGGATTGGGGGCGAAGCACGGGATCGGACGAGTCGATCTGGTCGAGAACCGCTATGTCGGCATGAAATCGCGCGGGGTCTACGAAACTCCCGGTGGAACGGTTCTTCATACTGCCCACCGTGCTCTTGAGTCCATCACGATGGATCGCGAGGTGATGCATCTTAGAGATTCCTTGGTGCCCAAGTACGCGGAGCTGATCTATTATGGTTACTGGTTTGCCCCGGAGCGCGAGCTCCTGCAGAAAACCATCGACGCCTCGCAGGAAAATGTCAGTGGACGGATTCGACTGAAGCTCTATAAAGGGAATGTTATCATCGCAGGGCGAAAGTCCCACTGCTCGCTCTATGACCCGAAGCTGGCGACCTTCGAAGAAGATAGGGGCTATCAGCAGGCCGATGCCGACGGCTTTATCAGACTCAATGCCTTGAGGCTCCGGCTCCAGCGGTTAAAAAAGGCTAAAGGGGCAAAAAGATCAAAGAACTAAGGATCGTAGTCTAGCCATGGATAAAAAACTTTGGGCCGGGCGCTTCGCGGCCCCTACGGAAAGCTCGGTAGAAGCCTTCACGGCTTCTATCGACGTGGACGCGAGGCTCTATCGCCAGGATATCGCAGGCAGCATCGCTCATGCGAAGATGCTCGCCCGGCAACGGATCATCTCGGCGAGAGAGGGGCAGAAGATCGTGCGCGGGCTTAAAGCGATCCGGAAAGAGATCGAGCGCGGAGCTTTCCCTTTTTCTTCGGCTGACGAGGATATTCACATGAACATCGAGCGCCGTCTGATTCAAAAGATCGGCGCCGCAGGAAAGAAGCTTCATACGGCCAGGAGCCGGAACGATCAGGTGGCTCTGGATGTGCGGCTCTATCTGCGGGAGGAGCTGGAGACCATTCTGCAAATCCTGGACGGCGTGAAGCGGGAGCTGGCGCGAACCGCCAAGCGGCACTTGAAAGTCATCATGCCCGGCTACACCCATCTTCAAAGGGCGCAACCGGTTTTGTTCGCTCATCACCTCCTTGCCTATGTGGAGATGTTCGATCGTGATGGAGAGCGGTTCAAAGGTTGCCTGGAGCGAGTCATTGTCTTGCCGTTGGGTTCCGGCGCGCTGGCAGGAACGACTTTCCCCATCGACCGGGCCTATGTCGCGAAGCTGGTCGGCTTTCCGCGGATCTCCAAGAACAGCATCGATGCGGTGAGCGATCGGGACTTTATTTTAGAATTTCTAGCGGCATCCGCTATTGCGTTCGTGCATCTCAGCCGCCTTGCGGAGGAGATGATCCTATGGTCTAGTGAAGAATTCGGTTTTATCGAGCTCCCGGACCAGTATTGCACGGGCAGCTCGATGATGCCGCAAAAGAAAAATCCGGACGTGCCGGAATTGATTCGCGCCAAGTCCGGCCGGATCTTCGGCCATCTGC
>JAUXIP010000416.1 GCA_030620935.1 Deltaproteobacteria bacterium
ATGACCACTTTCACCACCGTGCTCGCCATGGTCCCTCTGGCGGTGGGTCTAGGCGAGGGCAGTGAAGTCCAGGCCCCCCTGGCGCGTGTAGTGATCGGCGGTCTCACGACCTCTGCGCTGATTACTCTGGTTTTAATCCCTGTGCTTTATGCGACCGTGAAGGAATGGCAGGAGATCGGAATCAGGCAGTGGAGGTTTAGTCGGTGGGTCCCGGCCAACGGAAGAATTTTTCGAAGATAGCGAAACAGATAGAGACCGAGATTTGAGACAGAGAATCTACCAGCTGAAAGGATTCAGAGCCTTGCTGACATTCTCCATGTCATCCTCAATCTCCTCCCACACACTTTTGTTCTCTTCCTCTTCAAACGTCGCCTTGGCGGTCGTCTTTTTCTCCGTCGGTTTCTTTTTCTCCAATTGAGGAGGGCCTGCTACAACAGCCTCGGGAAGCTTTCCGGTATCAACCGAGCTTTGCTCAGTTTCTTGGTGCTCACTTTCTTCGGCCTTTTTTTCGACCTTATACTCTCCGCTTTCGAGAAAGAGAGGCCCTTTTTCAAATTGCACGTTGGTGTCTAATTCCACTTTTGCCGGTCGGTCGAGCGCAGACCTCACAGGTTCCGAACCCGGCGATTTGGGGTTTTTCTCCGGAGGCGTGATCTCCTCCGGAACTTCAATCCCTTTTTGCTGCAGTGCCTTATCTATGCCGGTTAACACTTCCGACGAAGCGCGCGTGGATTTGGCCGTAGCCTTTTGCTGTATTTCCTCGGGAGAGGTCTGGAAGACCGGCGAGATCTCCGGGATCGGTGGGAGACTGTCGGTGTCCCTTCCTTGTTGACGCAGGCCGCTGTCTACTTTTTCTAAGACCTCGGCTGGATTCGTATCAGGCGGCTGGGGTTCTTCGGCTATTTGCGGGAGGTCTGGCGCAGGCGGTTTGGGAAGCTGGTTACTACCCTGAGCTTCCACTCCCTTATCTTTCAACGACTCATCGACCTTTTTCATCAGCCCGGCATTCTTCTGGACTTCCACCTCTGTCTTCTCTTCCGAAGCAAATGGATTGAGGCTACTCCAGAAAGAGCCGGAGGAGCCGTCTGAGTCCTTCTCGGCAGTTTCTATTTTGTCACTTTTTTCCTCGCTGTCGGACTCTTCTTCTTGGAAGGGCGAGTAAAAGGGATTGATGGAATCCAGCGTGCGACTAAAGAATCCTTTTTCGTTGCCGGGCTCTTCATAGACAATATCTTTTTTTGCGAACAGCTCTGGCGGCATCGCCTTGTTGCCTACACCTGTTGCGTCCGCATTTCCCTTTATCTGCCCCGACAGGGGAGGAGGAGCGTAAACAGGCCTACCGTCACGCATGAGCAACATTGCCAGCGGATCTTGCTTCTCCTTTTCTTTCTCGAGCTTCACTAATTGATTTTCGGCCTCTTTGGCGAGCGGGCTCCCCGGATAGTGTTGGAGCAATGCATCATAGGCTAGATAGGCCTTGACGCTGTTTTTCTCGTTCTGGTAGGTCTGGCCCAAGTGGTAGATGCTTTTGGCTGCGGTTGGAGTATCCGGGTAATGGCGTAAGATTCCTGTCAGACGCTCTCGTGCGGCCAGATAGTTTTTCTCCCTAATATAGAAGGCGGCAATGTAGAATTCATGCTCCGCCAGGTATCTCTTGCATTTAACCAACTTCTTTTCCGCCTTGCTCGTATAAGGGGATTGGGGATAGGTCTTTATCAGCGTTTCGAAATAACCCTTGGCTATTTCGGTCATTTTCTGGTCCCGGTCGGTCGTGGTGAAATGGGCAAAGTGCGCCAGCCCTAGGTGATAGACGACGAATGGAATATTCTCGTTAGTTGGATGAAAGGCTTGGAATTGCTTAAAGGCCTCGATGGCCTCCGGGTATTGTTCATCCTTGTAGTAAGATTGTGCAAGCTTCAACTCGGCGTCTGTCAGCAGCGGGCTGAAGGGGTAGTCGGTTTTTACCTTTTCAAAGCGGTCGATGGCTAGAACGTATCTTTTGGCGTTGAAAGCATCCATGCCCTCTTTGAAGAGGGCTTCTGCTGTGGGATCGGACTCTATCTTGGTTGACGACCAAGGCGTAAAAGAGCAGCCGGCCGCCGACAGGGCGAACAATAGGCACGCGATAGGAAGCCTCAGTTTCATAGACGCTCGTAGAAATACCCTTAGATCTAAGGGAGGATCATATATGGGCTGGATGTGGAGAGTCAAGTGTCGATTGGTGTCCCTGAACCTCCCGATAACAAGCATTCAGCCGTCAGCTATCGGCGATCTCCGCCTGAGGGGGGGGAATGAAACTGTTCCGCTGGCCGCTGAAGGGTTGTGGTTGATAGCTGTTATGACGTGACGGCAACAGTGTTTATCCTGTATTATTAGCAAGTTAGCGTGGGTGGCCCCGAGGGATTCGGATCCTTCCTGTTCGCTTGTTTAATTATCCGGCACTGTCCGGTCTTCATTTTTTTTCTTCCAGAGAGGGAGATAGCGCAGCGCCTTTTCATAAGCCTCAATCGCCGCCTGCGGTTCTTCGCGGGACTTC
>JAUXIP010000020.1 GCA_030620935.1 Deltaproteobacteria bacterium
AAATCGCAGCCGCGTAGATTCCTGAGACGGGTAAGTTGCAAACAGAGTGTCGACCGAGGGAACGAGCGGTAACGGGCCGCGGCAGGTTGTTAGGAATTGGACATTTCAAATCTCAAATCGCAAAGGTGAGGACTGAGGTTGCATCTTAAATCACAATCTTGGAGAGAGACATGAGAGAGGCCGTCATCGTCAGCGCAGTTCGAACGCCGATTGGAAGCTTCAGTGGTTCCTTGAGCTCGCTTTTAGCAACCAAACTCGGGAGTGTCGTGATCGCCGAGGCCTTGCGGAGAGCCAACTTAAGCGGGCAGCAGGTAGATGAAGTGATCATGGGGAATGTTTTGTCGGCGGGGTTGGGACAGGCTCCCGCCCGGCAGGCAGCTCTTGGAGCCGGCTTGCCCAAGACGGTCACCTGTACAACGATCAATAAGATCTGCGGCTCAGGACTTAAAGCGGTTATGTTGGCGACGCAGGCGATTCGCTTAGGAGAAGCCGAAGTCATCGTGGCGGGGGGAATGGAGAGCATGAGCAACGCTCCGTACTTGTTAGACAGAGCCCGAAGCGGGTATCGCATGGGACATGGCACCCTGGTGGACAGTCTCATCAAGGATGGGCTTTGGGACGTATACAACGATTTCCATATGGGCGTTGCAGCCGATCTCTGCGCCGGTAAATTTAAAATTTCGCGGGAGGAACAAGACGAGTTCGCCGCTATGAGCTACCGGCGAGCGCAAGCCGCTCAGGAACGCGGAGACTTCAAGAATGAGATTGTGCCGGTCACCGTTCTCGAGAGAAAAAAGGAAGTCGTTGTGGCGGAGGATGAAGAGGTCGGCAAATTCGATTTGAGTAAAATGAAGGCGCTCCGACCGGCGTTTGGCAAGGAAGGAACGGTCACGGCCGGAAACGCCTCGTCCGTCAGCGACGGCGCTGCCGCGGTAGTGGTTATGGTTCACGAGAAAGCCATGGAGCTCGGTGTCAAACCTCTCGGCCGGATTCTAGGTTCGGTCAGTTCGGCTCGGGAGCCGGAGTGGTTTACCATCGCCCCGGCGCAGGCTATTGCCAACCTTCTGAGTAAGAGTGGGTATGACCTCGCCGACATCGATCTGTTTGAGATCAACGAGGCTTTTTCAGCAGCTTCCATCGCCGTCAATCGGGAGCTTCATTTAAATCCGGAGAACGTGAATGTCCGAGGCGGGGCCGTTGCTCTTGGTCATCCCATAGGAGCGAGCGGAGCCAGAATTTTGACCACATTGCTCCATACTCTCAGTGATCTCGATAAAAAGCGCGGCATTGCCGCTCTCTGCATCGGTGGTGGAGAAGCGGTAGCCATGCTAGTGGAACGCTAACACTGGTTGGTAGAGGACACTGATTCCTGTTTATTTACCGCGGGGGTGAGCCGGGAAGATTGGACGCAGCACGCGCGGAAAGGGCGTGTGTCCGGTAAAGGTCCGCGCACTGGAGGCATAGACCTTGGGATAGATCCCATAGAGGAAAGTCCTTCGTGATTTGAGTGACCACCTCCGACGACAAAGATTCGAGTTTGGACTCAAAGGTATGGGTCAGAAAACCGCAGAGCGGGCAGCAGGTGCCGGGATGAAAGCCCGACGGTGAGCCTTCGGCGGCGGATCTGGGATTCAAGGCAAAGGCAACCAGCTCAGCGTGGGTGTGTGGTTCTCGGTCAAAGAAGCCACTGAACACCGCTTCGGCCATTTCGTCGAACATGGGGAAAGCGCGGCAAAAATCGCTCAGCCGCTGGGCTCGGACTGAGTTGTGGTGCCAGCCGAGCCGCGTCAAACGGCCGTCGATCGTGGCGTCCCAAAGAATCCGGTAGCGGTCGATAAGCAGCCGATCGTGTGTCGGTCCACCTTCTGCCGCGGGCAGCGAGGGTTCGTAGCCGAAACTCGGATCGAGCATGTCAGTGACATGGAACAGCTCGTGGCGCAAGAAAGGCAGCAGCCGGTCCGGGTTTAAGAGAGATTCCGGCCGGAGGAGGAGGCGCACAGTGCGCCGTTCTCTATCGTTTAGACCTTCTTCGCTGCTAACGAAGAGTTCCGCCCCTTCCTCTTTTTTCCCCGCCGCTTGGGAGACGACACACCATCTGACTTTTGAAGAAATCAGGGGTTGTTCGTCTACCGCCTTTTCAATCGTCTCCGCCATTCCAAGGCGGTCAAACCATGCCACGTTCAATGCTTGGAACGCCCGCTCACGCTCTTCCACATCTTCGATTTCGTAGAGGCGGTCGCGTTTTTTTTGAAACACCGAGGTCTCAGGATGTCCCCGCAGGGCAAAGAAAACCACCTCTTCCAAAAAGCGGGGATCGAAGCGCAAAGAGGAGGGTTCCATAGCTATTCCAACTCCTCGGGTTGACCGGCGCCCGGCATGGCCATGCACTCCGCACCGCTACCGCAAGCCATTGGCACCCGGTCGTCAGTGGCAGGGCGGAGGCTAAGACTCTGTGGTCCGACCGGCACGCCAAAGCGGCGGCAATCCAGGGTGACCAGGCAATAGCAGAGTTCGGTAATGGCGCCGTAAAAGCTACCGCCGTTTACCTGTCTTAGCTTTTTAGCGAAGGCCGGAGCGAAACGTCCCAGATGATCGCGCAAGAAAAGTCGCGTTGCCTTGCGGGTCTCTTCCAGCATAGCAGTTTCACCATGCTCTAAGGCATAGACCTCTTTAAGTGCCAGAAAGCTTGCGAACTCACATTCACAACTGATGTGATCGGCCCTCTCATGCTCCTCAGAATTAAGAGTCAAACCAAAGGCGCAGTAGAAACCCATCAGGTCGCCCATTTCCTGGGGTTGCTGGAAGAGCGCTTCGGTGCCGTACTCGGTTTCATACGGCGGAATCCCGCCACGGGCCGTGTGGCCAAAGAGACGGTAGAAGGTTTCGAACAATACATTGAGGGAAAACTTTTCTGTTGCAGCGAGCCTCCGGGCGGCCGAGAACAGTTCCGAGGCGCCATCCCGATCGAGAATGGATGCAGCCTTTGCAAGGGTCACCACGTTTGTCTCAGAGGTAAGGCGCGTTACAGTTTCTTCTGTCGGAGGCCGAAAACCGAGGGCAAGCGCGCTATATAGAGTGGCTCGGCTCAGGGCCAAATCGACTTCGCTGACCTCTTGGACTGTTCTAGAAATTTTGAGTTCCATCATGATCTCCTAACACTTTTGGCGGTAGGCGTGAGGAGGGAAACTGTTGTCTCTTGCCTCATAACTCTCGCCTTCTCAGATTGAATTTGCATGCTTATTCGATCGCACATGAATGGGTTCCTCGACGGTTGTGCGAAAGATTTCCTTACCATCCTGACCGTATGCGATCACAGTATCATTGTAGACAGTGATTTTTCTGCCACGGAGCGTCGCCTCGTAGATCTTCGGCCCCTCTTTGATTTCGTAGCGGAAGATGATCCGGTTGGAGCGGCGAAAGAGTTGAAGCACCGCCAGTAATTCCCTGTCCGGGTAGGTATAGCGTTCGATGGCCTCATCCACACCCGGGCCAAACATCTGTCTTAGATATTCTCGTGGGACCCAGCGCGGTGGAATGTAGTACCCGTTGGGCTCCGTGCCGAACTGGGGATAGAGAGGAAGCGCCACTTTGGCGACATGGACCATATAGTAGAGCGGATTGAAGCGATCCTCGGCCCAGGTGCCGTCGCGGGCCATCTTGACCAATCCCTGCATTCGAATCTGGCCAATGCAGGCGGCCATGCAGCGGGTCTCCATCGGCTGACCGTCGCTCTCCGGATCTTTTCCCTCGATACGTGGGTAGCAGGCGACGCATTTCTCCGAGATCCGCGTGTTGCCGCGGTACATGCTTTTTTTGTACGGGCAGGCCTCGACGCACTTGCGATAACCCCGGCACTCTTTCTGGTCGATGAGCACGATGCCGTCTTCGGGCCTCTTGTAGATCGCCTTGCGCGGACAAGCTGCGAGACAGGCGGGATAGCTGCAGTGATTGCAGATCCGTGCGAGATAGAAAAACCAGGTCTTGTGCACGGGCAGCTCGACACCGGTTTTGTCGAATTCGTTGGGGACTCCCTTTTTTCCGACCGGGTTGTCCTCGTAAATGTTCGGCGAGTTCCACTCCTCGTCCGTCGGGAGATAGCCGAGCACACGCGCGCTGTCGGGCGTGAGCATGTTCTGTGACTCGAAAATCGTTTTTCCGTCGAATTTCCCATAGGGTTGTTTGCGGTCGGGAGAGAGTTTCCCTGTCCAGTTCTGTCCTCCAGGATTAGCCTTTTCCAGCAAGTCGAGGATTTTGACATCCCAGAACTGGGGATAGCCACCGTAGGGCTTCGTCTCGACGTTGGCCCACCACATCTGCTCCTGTCCTTTGCTGAAGGTCCAAGTGGATTTGCAGGCCATCGTGCAGCTCTGGCAAGCGATGCAGCGGTTGATGTTGAAGACAAAGGCAAATTGGCGTTTTGGAAATGCGGCTTGATAGGGATAGGCCATTTCTCGGCCGATTTGCCAATTATGAACCTTAGACATCGCTACCTCCCCCTTCCTCCATTTTTGATTTTGGATTGCGGATTTTGGATTTCTCCGGCTTCTCTTCAATCGAAAATCCAAAATCAGAAATGGAAAATTGAACACGGCCCCACACGTTGATGCACTCATCAACGATTTTCAGGATCGCCTCCTCACCCAGGTCACGGTATGCGCCGTGGGCGCCGGCATAGTAAGGATTTTTGAAAAGCTGGAGGAGCCGATTACGGTCGTATCCCATACGGGAGAATTCTTCGGCAAAGACGTAGGCCATGTCACGCGTAGCCTCGGCATCCGCCGCCAGCATGACGCCGACGAGCATGTTGGGATCGGTTGGATCAGGGTCTTTGTAGGGCATCTCTCGCTCCTTGGAATCCAGGAGTCAGCAGTCAGAATTCAGAATTCCCGCCCCAATTCTGACTTCTGGATTCTATTTCTTCACCTTCGTTAAATCTCCCGCCAGATAGCGCTTCATGAAATCGTTCTCGTTGTCCGGTGTGTAGCCGGTTGTGGCCGGCTTCCAGATTCCTTTGCCTCCCATACCCCCGTCCTCTGCCTTGGTTACGCGCACGAGAGTTTCCTTCGGCACCGTGTTGATCGCGTGGTTGTCCGCCTCGCCGCCGAAGATGAAGCCCATGAAAACCTTCGCCTTGTGAAAGTGTGTGTCGGTCTGGTGCATAGGCATGTGCCAGTTGCGCGTTACGGACTGCTGAGAACCGTAGCGTAGGTTGGCCTGGTAGCCGGTGTTCTCCGATAGCGCCCGGCCATCGGGCCTGGTTTCGTGCGCCTTCACGCTTTTCTCCGTCGCGATGAATGGAGCATGTTTCATCATCACGATGTTGTAAGGATAAGCGTGGTTGTACTTGACCCGCAGCATGCAGCGCGACACGCGGTAGAACGGATCACTCGGCTTCGCCCCGAGATAAGGTCGATCCGCCGGATTGGCATCGACGTACACGTAGTCGCCATCGTTGATTCCAAGTTCACGAGCTGCTTGTGGGTTAATGTGAAGTTGATGTTCTCCGACACAAGGAGCGCGCTTATCTAGGCGGTACGGATCGCCGAAGTTCGAGTCGTAGAGCATATGCCAATCCACATTGGACCAGCCGCTGTGGACTCGATGCCGAGTCTTTGGCGTCAAGCAGTAAAACTGGAATCCCTTCTCCCACAGGAAATTCTTGGTTTTCTTGACCTTGTTCCACGGCATTTTGATATTGCGAATGGTGCGATCGTCCCAGTGCTCGGCATCCAAGGGAATGCCGTAATCCTCCGGGCGGATGTACGAGTTGGAACTAACGATGACGTTGGGCAAGTAAGGCGTTGCTTCCGGCCCCTCGCGGTGCACGATGAAGTTCTCGCCGTACTCGATCGCCTCGGGAATGTCGGCATACGCATGCATTCGTCCCGTGTCCGTATGGAACGGCTCGCTGTCGTGAACTTGCTCGTAGAAGGGGATGCGCGGGTAGGTGCGGAAGTTCATGAGGCAGCCGCCCGAAGGTCCATACTTGCCCGCCATGATGTCGTTGAGCTTGTAACCCGCAGTGGTCGTGCAGGTGTCCAAGAGTCGCTGGATATAGACGTTGCGCTTCTCCGGGCTAGCGAAGGCGAAGTAATCGCTGAAGCGCTGGTCGCCGGTGACGTCTGCGAGGGCGTTGGCGATGCCGGCGAGGATCACGAGATCGTCCTTGCTGTCGAAGACCGGCGGAATGCCTCCCTTCCAAATCTGTAGGAACGGGTTTGAGCAGCTCGCGGTGATCTCCAGCCCTTCGAACTCAAGCCACGAGTTTGCCGGCAACGCGATGTCGGCATACTCGATCGAGGCGGTCATCTGGATATCCATCGAGACGATCATCTCGACGTTCGGGTTGACGTTCTTGATCATGCCGTAGGCCCACTTGGCGTTGTTAATGAGATTCACGTTGTTGAAGATGATCGCCTTGGTCGGAGTCGGCATGTGGGTCTCCCCGGTGAAATTCTTGCGGCCGAATTTGGGGGTGTTGACGATCAGCGCCAGGTCGCCGTGGTTCCAGTACGCGGGCTCCTCGCCCTTGGTGTAGCCATGGACCTTGATAGCCTTACCCGGCGCATTGGGATCGAGGTTAATGTTGAACGGGTCTTCAGCAACCCATCCCTTGAAGCCCGGGCCGGTCCAGGGTGAACCTTGAAAGAGAGCGGCCTTATAGTTGCCGGCCCATGTGTGACCTCCCGCACCCGGCTGACCGATATTGCCGGTCAGCATCAACGGCAGATACGAGGCACGGTTCATCTCGGTTGCGTGGAACCAATGATTGATGCCCTCCCCTTGATGGATCGCGACCGGCTTCATGGTTGCGATATCCTTGGCAAGTTGTGCGATGAGTTTCTTCGGCGCATGGGTGATCTCAGCGACGGTGTCCAAATCGTAATCTTTGAGATGGGTTTGATAGAGCGTCCAGAGGGTGGCGACCTCCACCTCCTTGCCGTCTACCAGTTTGACTTTGAAGGTGCCTGTTAGCGCCGGATCCAATCCCTTGCTGGCCATCGTCTCGCCTACGTCATCGCGCGTCAGCGCAACTGGGCTCTTCTTTTTCACATCCCAAATGACGAAGTCCCCGAGCTTGGCATGCTGCTCCTTGGTGAGCCCTTGTATTTTCATTGAAGGGCCGTTAGGTGAAAGATCCGTCTTGTAGTTGGGAAAGACCTCGTTGGCATGTAGGCGTTTGAGCGTATCGGTACGAACGAGGAGGGGAAAATCAGTGAAGCGCTTGACAAATTTCTCATCATACCATTTGTTGTCGATCATGAGTTTAGTGACGCCAAGCCAAAGCGCCGCATCGGTCTGAGGCCGGATGGGGATCCAATAGTCGGCCTTGGTGGAAGGCGGGCCATACTCGGGGCTGATGACAACGATTTTGGCGCCCCGCTCCATGCACTCGATAAACCAGTGAGAGTCGGTGAGTTTGTTCTCGACCAGGTTCTTTCCGTCCATAATGATAAGCTTAGAGAAGCGCAGGTCGTTGAAATCGCAGTCCGAGGCCTGAAGGCCGTGAACCCAGGGATGGCCCGGCGCCTGATCGCCGTGCCAGGTGTAATTTGAGAAATTTCTTCCTGCGCGCGCCTTGTCGGGACCGACGCCGCGGATCTTCGTGTCGAGCAGCGCGAGCGAGTTGTTGAGGCGGTACATCCCGTACTTGCCGATGACGCCAAGCAAACCCATCCCGCCACGCATCTTGATTGTGCGCGTACCCGCGCCCCCCATCTCTTCAACCATCTCAGGCTGATAGCCTTGAGCCAGTAGGAGATTTTTTCCCTTCTCGCCGCTGTAGCGGGTACTGATCGCCACCAGGGCTTTGGAGATGTTGTCGAAGGCGTCTTCCCAGGAGATTTGCACGAATTCATCCTGTCCTCGGCTGTCGAACATGTATTTGGATTTATTTTCCGGGGTTAGCTCGGGAAAGCCGGCGTCGGCCCATGCCTTCCAGCCCTTTCGCACTATCGGATGGCGTAGCCGATAGGGGCCGTAAATAACCCGGTGAAACGTGTAGCCTTTGGCACACTGGCGCGGGTTCCAATTGGCTGTGGCCTTGTTGCCGTAAAGGTCGGCGTAATTTTGATAGTCGTACGTGCTCCCGAGCCGGGTCACGATACCGTTACGCACGTAGGCGCGCACGCGGCAGGCATGGGTATCGTTCGGCGAACAGACCCAATCAAAGACACGGTCGTATTTATACTGATCCCGGTAGATCTTCTCCCAGGCCCGGTCTACGGAACCTGCAAGGGGATTCTCGCCGGGGCGGGCGGCCGCCAAAAGTTGCAGCGGCAGTCCGTTCACGAGAGCTACGGTGCCTCCGGTGATCCCCAGCCAGCGCATGAAGTCGCGCCGGGTCAACTCTAACATTCCATCCCTGATTTCATCGCTCATGGTTTTCTCCATTAAAGAGTGTTCAGAACGTTCAAGCCGTTAAACCCTTTTGAACGACTGAAACGGTTTACCTTGCAATTTTTAACTCCTGCCAGATAGTAACGGACTTTTTCCCATCACGATCTCCGGCGCTCCCGTTCCAGACTGCGAACGCAATCGGCACGGTCCTTCCCCTCCGCAACACCACGGCGCCTTTTCTTCCAGTGGGTCTTAATCTCCTTCGGAACATAACCCGATAGGAGCCTGCCGCGTAGACGCCCTTGGCATCGACTCTCTGGTCGATCCTGGGTCGTGCGCGAAGCGTGCCGAACCCCTGGGCTGTTAGATCCTCGGCCGGACTTTTACGCTTTGGATCAGAGACGATATTCCCGGCTCCCCATCCGGTTACAAAGCTAGGATCGGAATCAAGAGTCAGGGCGTGCCGATGGGGCTGCTCTACCGGCGATTTGAGAAGATTGGGATATGAGTCAATGCCGATATTGGGATAAACATTTTCCAGATCCTGATAGGCAGGCTCCAGGTCTGCCTGGCGCTCCGATTTCCACATCCAGATGTTAACCAGCTTCCCCGCCTCGCCCATGGCGAAGAAGGGCGGGTTGGCCGTCAGGGAGAATTCAACGGCGGCTGCATCACGGAAGTCCTGCGGCCGGAGCGCTGTGTGATCGTGGGTCTCGTCGGCCCAAACCATCAAGAGGGCCAGCTCCTTGCCGTCGTGGACGGCACGAACAGTTACTTCTTCCGGCCGGTTGGCTCGCCACCAGAGCGGCATGAGGTGGAGGTTGACCGGTGAGGCGAGGCGCCAGATGCCGGAGTCCGGGTGGTCGGGCAGCTTTTTGACACGCGTCGCCAGGATCTCGAACTGTTTCATCTCCACGCGCTCACGCTGTTTGTCGCTGGATAGGGATCGGACAAAGTGAACAAGATGCCAGGCGTCATCCCCATAGGCCCAATCGCTCATGGGCATCGGGCTGCCAGGAATGCCTGCGATGATTCTTTGGTAAAGCTGAACCGGGTCGTGGCTTCCCTTAAAAATGCCCGTCGTCAAGTCGCGTGGACGAGTGGGGTAGCCTTCCGCATCGACTTGTTCCTGCGCTCCGTCGCCGCTTGCCGTAGGACCGTGACACGAAGCACAGGCGTCCCGGTAGAGTTCCGAAGCACGTGCCTGGGCGGCTTCATCGTAAGGCGGTTCAGGGGGCACATGAATGACTCCCTCACCGCCGCTGCCGTCAGGCCCGGGGATTTTCTTTGGTTTGACGATCAGCGGCTTTTCCGCCAATGATTTGATGTAGTAGACTAGTGCCCACCGTTGCTTCGCAGGAAGATGGCCCCATGAGGGCATCGCCGATCCGGGCATACCGCGGCTGATCGTATTGAAGAGGTCCTGGTCTGTCGGGACGCCCTCCCAAGTGGAGACCAGGCGGTAGTTTGCCGCCACAAAGTCACGCGGTTTGGGGTAAAGGAGATAGGCGGCCGCGCCATCACCTCGCCCTTCTGCGCCGTGACAGGCCGCGCATTGCTTGGTGTACATCTGTTTTCCAAGAGCGAGAAGTTTAGCGGAGGGTGGGGGAGGGTTCAGGTCAGCTGTTGAGGTGATCCCAGTGACAAAAAACATCAAGAAGACTACGGCGGCGATCGATAAAAACCCTCTCATGAGATTGCCTCCTGCGTGTTTGAATTGATCTAGCATCTAGGAATTGTTGATTAGGATGGAGCAAATTGCATACCATGAGAGAATCTATGAAAAATTGAAGCGTTATAAGCGTTGCCAATATGAACATTCCAAAAATCGGGAAAAATGCCTTTTTCCTTTCCTAAATTCGAAAAATATAGTGAATTTAAGTAACCCATATTCAAAGAAGACATGACATCCAAGCATCCTTCCCGGTTCGTCCTTCTTGCTTTGGCCGGACTTTCGCTGCTGACCGGTCTTTGGGGTGGAGTCGTGCGTTTGGGGTGGGGTCTTCCTTTGTTGAGAGGGGACTTGGTCGAATTCCATGGGCCGCTGATGGTCGTAGGCTTCTTGGGTACGCTTATTAGCTTGGAGCGTGCCGTAGCTTTACAACGTCTTTGGGCTTTCGGTGCACCGGTCTTTTCCGGGTTGAGTGTACTCGTGCTGCTGGCCGGGTTGCCACTAACGTGGGGGCATATTCTGGCAGAAATGGGCAGTCTCTTTCTGATCTCTATTCTTGTCTTTCTTTACTGCCAAAGGCCTTCTGGTTATTTTGCCATCATTGGATTGGGGGCCCTCCTTTGGTTTGTTGGAAATCTGCTCTGGCATGCTGGCTACCCCATCCATCGAGTCGTGCCCTGGTGGGCTGGTTTCCTAGTCCTCACAATTGCCGGAGAGCGATTGGAACTCGCTCGGCTGATGCGTCTCTCTACAATCAGTAGAGCGGTATTTTTTGCAGCGTGCGCAGTTTTTCTGACCGGGCTAGTAGTCTCCCTGCTGGTTTTTGATGCCGGTGTGCGCCTTGGTGGGATAGGACTGGCTGCTCTGGCACTTTGGCTTTTCCGATATGACATGGCCCGGCGTACGATCCAGGAAACAGGGTTGCCCCGGTTTATGGCTGTTTGCCTGTTGTCCGGATACGCTTGGCTGGTGATCGGAAGTTTTCTTTGGATTGTCTTCGCCGATCGCTTCGTGGCTGGTCCGCACTACGATGCTATGCTTCACACAATCTTTTTAGGATTTGTCTTCTCGATGATCTTCGCCCACGCCCCGATCATTTTTCCTTCGATTACGGGGTTGGAGATGTCCTTTCAACGGGCGTTCTATGGTCATTTTGCCCTGCTCCATTTTTCGTTGCTTATTCGGGTTGTCGGAGATATGGGGGGATGGATCTCCCTACAGAGATGGGGCGGTTTACTGAATGTCCTCACGCTTCTCCTCTTTCTCGCTAATAATGTTCGTTCTGTCAGATACAGCCTGGCCGAAACGTCCAAATAAGGGTCCAACTTTCTCTGATTGTGCATAGCCCTGCACTATTGTTTTCTGGGATTGGGGGCCCGTCTCTCATTTTTGCGAAAATGCTTTTTCCTTCTGTCTGTAACTTTCTTCTGTTTTAGACAGGTTACACCCTCTAACCTGCTGGCATGTCTCTTGCGTGGTTTTCAATCGTTGGGCTGGCTCCCCATTTTTTGCAAAAAGGAGAAAAGGCCGTGGAAGATAAATATGACACAGCTACCGAAGCCCTAAAACATGAGCACCGAATTATCGAAAGAGTCCTCGCAGTCCTTGAAATCCTTACCAAAACCTCAGGAAGGTTGCCTATAGAAACCTGGCTAAAAGTCCTCGATTTCATCCGTAACTTTGCCGATAAGTGCCATCACCTGAAGGAAGAGAAGCTCTTTTTTCCGGCCTTGGAAGAGCACGGGATTCCTCGTGAAGGAGGACCGATCGGCATGATGCTGGCAGAGCATGAGGAGGCGAGGGGTTACGTCAGGGCTATGGCGGACGCCTTGGAACATGTAAGAGACATCCCGGATACTGCCAAGAAGGCTCTGGTTGAAAACGCAACGGCCTATCTTCGCTTGTTGCCGCAACATATCAATAAAGAGGATGAGGTTCTTTTCCAGATGGCGGATGAGGTTTTGACGCCTGAGGAACAGAAACAGCTTCTACGCGAATTTGAAGAACACGAGACTAAAGAGATAGGGACGGGAGTTCATGAAAAATACCTTAAAATCGTATTTGAGCTGGAGACTGGTAGCAGTTGAATAGGGCCGCTTGGGTTTCTTAAAGCACTTCGGCAGGACCGGGGGAGGCAACAAATGACAAGCGTGATCGATGTGCACAGAGCGGAAGCGGCTTCCAGCAAAAATAGGCCAGGACGTTTCGTCTATTCCGAAGCGCCCTTTCTCATTTACTGGGAGACCACTCGTGCCTGTGACCTCGCCTGCC